>CALBTS010001000.1 GCA_937968035.1 uncultured Methanomethylovorans sp. | reverse complement strand
AGACCCTGATATTCCTGATTTTGATATTATTATTTTTCCATAGAACTTGTCCCCCCTTTTAAACAGAATTCTGTCTCCAGGATTAAGGGTATTAAATATGGAATTGACTTTTTCAATAGTTGACCATGCTGTTGCGTCAGAATTACCGTTGGCAAGATCATTGCCTCCGTTTTTGACAAAATAATCAGTAGCAGTTAAAGCAGTGCTTAAGGCCAAAAAGAGTACAAAAAAGACAATCCTCATATATATATGTAAGTGACGAATATGTTAAAATATTTGACCAATATATCTGTTTGTACGACGAATGATGCTTTTTGTTACATTAAGATTGACGAAAGCTGGGTGCAATATAGGAAGAAAATTCTTTTGTGGATACAAGAAACGTTTGTTTTCCAAGTTTGAGTAATTAGGTATTAAAATCAATATGGATATTTTAAACTCACAACCTATACAATTTTTTACAAGATTCATCACAAAGGGCCATGAGCGAAGCGTCAAAGCGAAGAAGAATATTTTAAGTTCTCTTCTTATCAAAGGAGCGAGCATTGCAATAAGCTTTGTGACACTGCCGATAACTCTTAATTATGTCGACTCGGCGACATACGGGGTTTGGTTGACCATGAGTTCAATAGTGGGGTGGTTCATTTTTTTTGACATCGGATTAACACAAGGATTGAGGAACAAATTTGCTGAAGCAAGAGCAAGGGGAGAAGTAGAGCTGGCACGGATTTATATAAGCACGACCTATGCACTTTTGGGGTTGATTTTCTTAACTATCTGGTTGTTGTTTCTGATTTTCAACAATTTCCTTGATTGGTCTTCGATTCTAAATGTTTCTTCTGATTTAAGGCCTGATGTTACAAAGTTGGCCATGATTGTCTTTACATATTTTTGTCTGTCGTTTGTATTAAGAATAATAACAACTATTCTACTTGCAGACCAGCTCCCAGCCGCATCATCCTTGATAGATCTATGCGGCCAGATCATTTCTCTGGTTGTGATTTTGATTTTGGTAAAAGTAACGCAAGGCTCACTTGTAAAACTTGGACTAGCTTTATGTGTGTCACCGCTTTTAGTTCTTTTGGGAGCAAACCTGCTTCTTTTTAATGGCAAATACAAGAAATATAGCCCTTCCTCAAACCATGTCAAGTTTTCATATGCGAAGGATCTTTTCAATATTGGAGTTGTTTTTTTTATTATCCAGATTGCCTCAATCATCCAATATCAGACTGCAAATATTATTATTGCCCGTAATTTTGGTACTGCAGATGTGACCTCCTATAACGTTGTCTATAAATACTTCGGGATGCCCTATATGGCATACGCAATTTTTCTGACTCCATTTTGGTCAGCCTCCACAGAGGCATATCACAAAAATGATCGCCAGTGGATCAGAAACAGTATGCATAGGTATTCACAGTTAAACTTACTGATTGCTGCCGGTTGTCTGGTAATGCTTCTCTTGTCCGGCACATTCTATAGATTATGGCTTGGGGAAGGTAAAGTACAAATTGACTTTTCACTATCCTTCTGGGGATTTGTTTATTATCTTGTAATGATGTACGGTGCTAAGTATGTTCAGTTTTTAAATGGGATTAGTGCTCTCAGAATTCAGTTCATTGCAAGCATAATAAGCCCATTCCTTTATATTGCTACTGTTATGCTGCTTATAAAGGTATTTAAAATGGGGGTACATGCAATATTTATCAGTTCTGTTATTGCCAATTTTAATGGTATTTTCCTGGCACCTTTACAGTACCGAATGATTATGAAAAAAAACAAGGTAGGAATTTGGACAAGATGATTACCGTAATTACATCAGGTTGCCTCCTGACATAGATTTTTTTATATTTAATTATTAGAGAATTAAAAATGACGGATAAGCATGCTTCTAATAGATCAGACTTGGAGGTTTCATCATGATGTTCAGTAAAAAGCAAATAGCCTATGCTGCGTTTATTCTGGCAGTGGTTTTTCACTTTCTTTTCTATTTCAATGCCTACGGCACTGCTATTGACGTCTTCTCTAATAATGTCAAATATATTCTGGCTTTTGCTTCAATATTGTTGATGGCCATAGTCTATCTGACTACTTATTGGAGGTTTGATTTCAAGGAGAAAGCCTCTCTTACGGTGTTTGATCTTCTCGTTTTATGTATACTGGTGAACATGGTACGCAGCCTTCTGCAGATTGATTCTGCCGAAGGATTCAAAAGCTTTTTCAGGAGCAGTTATATGGCACTATCATTATTTCCTGTTCTTTTTCTTCTTATTGGAGTAAATCCAAGATACTTTTATTCAACAAATAAAGTACTTACTGTGTACATGGTGGTTGTAGGACTGTTTTCTTTATTTTTCTTGGGATACTTTGAGTTACAGATATTTCTTTTAATGCCAATTTTCTATATAATACTTACGGTCCCTTTGCGTACGCCGCTTGGGAGATTTTATATTATACTTATCTCTGCTTCTGTTTTAATCGTCTCAATGACTAATCGGGCTGGTATACTTCGTATCCTGATAAGTTATTCAATATTGGCAGCATATTATATAATTGCATATCTGAAGATTAATAAGAAACTAATGATTACCCTTGTATTCCTGATTCTGATGTTACCCCTTGCTGCATTATTTCTTGCGGCCAGAGGGCAGAGTATATTTCAGATGACCCTTGGAGAAAATGACAGACCTTATAGCCAGATGGATCCTTATGCTGACACACGAACTTTTTTATATCAGGAGGTTTTTCAGGACTTGAAAGTAAGTAAATCATTCGTATTTGGTAAGGGATTAAATGCCGGTTATCACTCAGAGTCATTTGAAACATTTAACAGAATGGTTGTTGAGGTCGGCTTTCTTCAAATTCTATTGAAAATAGGAATTGTTGGTTTTATCCTGTATGTCACTGTTATAGTGGCAGCAATAGTTAAATCGCTCAAAAAATCAAGGAATACTTTTATGAAATCACTTGGACTTTTATTAGCCTCCTACATTATAATGCTATTCCTTGAAAATGTTGTTGCATATAATCTTCTCAACGTCATTATATGGATTGTTATCGGGATGTGTCATTCAGAAGAATTGCTGGTCATGAATGATAATGAGATCAAAACATTTTTCAGGTTGCCATATCATCTTTCACATGGTTTAACGAGATAACGTTTTTTTGTTTCATGAAATAAATCACCATTACTCATTTATTAAGACAGGACACTCCTTAAAAGATTGAAAGAACAATGAAGATTTTGTGGATTACCAATATACTGTTACCGATTACAAGTAAATTATTGAAGAAGCCATTGCCTGTTGGAGGAGGCTGGATTAGATCTTTGGCATATGAATTAGTCAAGAATAAATCTATCACTCTGGCGATTGCTACTGTGTACGAGGGGAAGGATCTTATCAGACACCAGGAGGATGGAATACTATACTTTCTTCTTCCTCAGAAAAAATCCAAGTATAAGTATGACAGCTCATTGGAAAGAATATGGATGGAAGTATGCCGCCAATATGAGCCTGATCTTGTCCATATCCATGGAACCGAGTATGCTCCTGGTCTGGCATGTATCAACGCGTGCAATGATTATAAATATGTTGTTTCTATTCAAGGACTGATTAGTGTATGTCATAATTATTATTATGCTGGCCTGTCACCAATAAAACTGCTGGGTCATCTTACTTTAAATGAGATTAGAACTGTGAATCCAGCCTTTCGTGGAAGGATGATTACTTATCAACGAGGAAAGATAGAATTACAATATTTACGACGTTGTGGTCATGTAATAGGTCGTACATTCTGGGATTATTCACACGTAATGTCTGTCAATCCCGAGTTGCGGTATCACTTTTGTAATGAAGCACTACGGCCTATCTTTTATAGCGGTCCCCGATGGACATTAGAGAATAAACATGATTATACCATATTGCTGAGCCAGTCATATTCCCCATTTAAAGGATTGCATCAGTTGTTAAGGGCAATTAAGATGGTAAAAAGATACTTTCCCCGGGTTCAACTTAGAGTTGCAGGAAATGACATAACTGGTGGTGGCAAGTGGATTCAACGGATTAATAGTTATGGGGCATATATCCGCAAGTTAATCAAGCGATTAGATTTGGAGGATAATGTTATGTTTACTGGTCCACTTGGAGACGAAGCCATGGCTGAAGAATTTAGAAAGGCCCACATTTGTGTTATACCATCTGCAATTGAAAACAGCCCAAACTCTTTGGGTGAAGCTCAAATTATGGGCACTCCCTGTGTTGCATCCTTTGTAGGTGGTGTACCGGACATGATTACAGATAATGTAACTGGATTATTATATCGGTTTGACGATCACATAGTATTGGCTTATAAAATAATGGAACTTTTTAAAAATGATGAACTAGCTCAATACATTTCAAAAAATGGAATAATAGACGCATCAAAAAGGCACGACAGAACAAAAATAGTTAAAAGAATATTAGACATTTATCAAGAAATTAAGAATGAATGAGAGAACATGTTGGTAGGCTGCATGCTTTTAAAGCAGATGTATGGGCAATCCGGGATGCCATTTATTTTGTTCTGGATTTACTGACCGGCAACTGGTCGATCAAATATACTACTGTACGGAATTATTGAAAAACACGACTTGTTAAGGGTCGACTAAATACATAA
>CALBTS010000999.1 GCA_937968035.1 uncultured Methanomethylovorans sp. | reverse complement strand
CAAAAGGCTTCTAACGTTTACGAGATAACCGGCTGGCGACGCCGGAGCGGTGCTGTCTGAACTACCGACCAACTGACAACTGAGAAAATGCTGAAATTCAGCACACAGTAAGCCAGTCCGAGTTGATTGAGCCGTTAGGGGCTCTACTGGCATTTGAGATATATGATATTAGGAATAAATAGCTTTTTAACGTTTAATAAAAACGCCTTTTTCAATAGGTTCAGCAGCTTTTGGACAAGAATTCATGGTATAGTGTCCCAGTACAAAGCCATCGCCGCCTGCTCTTATATATGCAACGGTTTCGCCAAGTATCTTTTGATCTTTTTTGCGAACAACCTTGATTTGAATACGTGAAAGCCGTCCTTGGCCCTTAAAAGGATCCCCATCTTTAAGTATTGTTTTGTCATGAATATACAAATAATCCTTACTCAATCTGTCTTCCTTATCCTGCCGGTCACGCCACCCTGGAAACGGGTATCCAGACTCATCAAACATATGCGCAGGCAAAACTACGGTTTCATAAACCTTGCTTCCACCATCTTTTTTGCAAAGCTCTGCCATCTGCTTATCTAATTTGTCTTTTTCGCAACCAAAGAGGTTAAATACAAGAAATACTAGAAAAGTATAGTTAGTAAACTTCATTCAAAGCCCCTAACGTTCACGAGATAACCGGCTGGCGATGCCGGAGTAGTGCTGCTTGAATTGCCGACCAACTGACGACTGAGAAACTGGTGAAATTCAGCGCAGAGTAAGCCAGTCCGAGTTGATTGAGCCGTTAGGAGCCGAGACGGAGCGACCCAAGCTGGCGTTTACCTTGCGTTGCTGAATGCACACACAAAAAAGCCAGCTACAGCCAACACTTTTTGATTAAGCTTATAACGCAATAAACAAGACCGGCCCAGTTTTGCTTATGGGCCGGTCTTGGCGCTGGTTGAACCTCGAATTTTCGATATATGTTTTTAAAAAATGGGAAATGGAGATTTAATTTCACATTCCCCACCTAGGCTTAGCTTCGTTTCTATTTAGCATATTTTTCTGCATATTCAAATTTCATTTTAATTAATTCATCTTCCCAACCTCTTACAGCCTGTCTTGCTATACTTATGCTTGTGCTTATACTACCGTTTTTCATAATATCTGTTAATTTTCTATCTAATAACTCATCATTTGGGTCAATTGAGCTTAGTCCAAATTGCTTTACTTCTGCGACTGCTATCTCACGCTTTGTTTTTTCTATAAGTTGTTCATAAAAGTTAATATCCTTTAATAACTTATTTTGTTTTGAATTACATCCTGATAAAATAAAAGCTAGCAATAACAATAATACTACCATTGATTTGATCATGTACTTCATGTGTATTACCTCCTCATTTATAGTAGACAGTTTTTACTCACTTAGACTCTTGTATGGTTTTATCCGATTGAACTGAGTACTACTACACCTGCTACTACGCCAATAACACCCAATGCCATGCCCCACCATCCCATTGTATTACCATTGCTTCCCGCTATAGCACCGAGAATTATTGAAATAGGCCCCAAAATAAGTGCCATTACAAGAAGCGAAAGTATTCCAAATACCAGACTGATAACTCCAAGTACATTCGAGCTTTCATTAGTGATAGCCATTCATGTTCTCCTTGTTTAACAAAAGTATCTGTCTCTCTAACTTATAGCGCCAATTTGATTTTTTCAAGCGTTTCAATGACTTAATAGTGCTTCACATAAGTCGGGCCATTTCCGATCTTTCCACACAAGTGCATAAATATTGGCATAACTTGGGGTTTTACTGTCACCCGGAAAGGCAGCAGCATTAGGTGCTGCTGTGTCAGTCTCGAAATGGGCACTTAACCTTACTCTGAACCAATCTTGAAGTGTAACTCCGTCTTTAAGTTTCTTTAGTAAGTTATCTGTGTGAGGTGTTATCCGGTTGTGATTCCTGTGAAATTCATTTGACCAAGCAATTACTGTGTTAATTGCATTGTCATGCAATTTATCGTGTGCACCAAGAGCACGAAGAATCGCATATCCTCTGCTTGACCGATACATCGGTGGAAACTCACTGGTTTTTAGATATGTTGCAGAAGATGGTCGAATTGTCTGAACTGGGATATTTTCATTTTTCATGATTTTTTCCTTTTTTTGATGATGTTCAACGTTCACGAGATAACCGGCTGGGCCATTGGTTGATTAAGCTTCTAACGTTTACGAGATAACCGGCTGGCGACGCCGGAGCGGTGCTGCCTGACTAACCTGCCAACTTCCGACTGAGAAACTGGTGAAATTCAGCGCACAGTAAGCCAGTCCGAGTTGATTGAGCCGTTAGGAGCGAGGAAGAACTTGACCAA
>CALBTS010000998.1 GCA_937968035.1 uncultured Methanomethylovorans sp. | reverse complement strand
GCAAAAACACGCGCCACCGCGACTCTGCGCCAACTGCACATACCGCCGAACGTTATAAACCATTCTCTCACCAATAATGAAGTCCTCACTGACTCAATAAAATGCAAAACTAGAGGACTTGTCTTCAAATCAATATCAATTGCTTAAATATGAAACTTCCTGCACTTTTACTTATAATGTTGGTTGTTCTTCCAGCCTGTAACAAGGATTTAAAAGATGGAGCTATTGTAGGTAAGTTAGTCAATGTACCAGAGGGCACTACTCTTAAAATCATCAACTTAGACAATTCACAGGTGATTCAAAATATAAAAGTAAATGATGGCAGATTCTATTGGAAATTCAGGTTAAAAGAGCCAGGATTATTTGTAATCTGTAATGATAGTGCCAAGTATGACAAAGACAGACTTTTAATTTGGCTCGAAAACTCAAAAATAAAGATTGAAGGAGATTACAACTACTTCACTAATTCAATAGTTACTGGATCAAAATCCCATAATACCTATTTGAATTACGATTCAATAACCAGAAAATATAACAAAGAATATTCTCAACTCAGAATTCTCAAGAGTCAAACGACAGATCCCAAGACACTTGATAGCATCTCAATGGCATTTGAAATCATTTATAAAAGCTTTAAGAAAGCAAAAATTGATTTTTACACTAACAATCTAGGCAGTGAAGTAGCCCTTTACTATCTATATAATCAAACCACCATGCCCGACTTTTATCATTATGAAGAATATCTGCTATCAAAAAATGATATTAAACAAATTTTTGATCTGTTACCTGAAGAATCCAAAACTAGTTCAAGAGGCAAATTGCTTGCAGAATATATTCATCTCCCAGATATCCCAAAAAAAGGAGAGAAATTCATCGACATTACCCTAAAGACTCCAGAAGGAAAAGATGCTTCAATTTCTGAGAACCTAGGAAAATTTACTCTGATAGAATTTTGGGCCTCAAACTGTGGGCCATGTAGAATAAAACATCCATTGATGAGGATACTGTATGAAAAATACCATGATGTTGGATTGAATATAATCGGGATATCTGCTGATACACATAAGGAGGCATGGACTGATGCTATTAAATCTGATTCACTTTCATGGTTAAATATATCTGACCTCAAAGGGTTCAATAGTAGTGCATATATGATTTATGGAGTGAATTCAATTCCCAAATTAATTCTTCTAGACGAAAATGGGATTATACTTGACGACGAATTAGCTAACAGACAAATTGACTTCTACTTAAGTAATCTATTTAAAGAGAACGGTTTATAACAGGTCGGTATATGTCATTGGCTTCTGTGCCGCGAGAACTTTCTGGCTAAAG
>CALBTS010000997.1 GCA_937968035.1 uncultured Methanomethylovorans sp. | reverse complement strand
TGTGAATTGTATCAGCACCTCGTACTCCCTTGCCAACCTCCTCAATTAAATCGATTGGAAAGAGATTACGGAGAATCTCTTCGATTGCAAGTTCCTGAATCTCACCTTGCATTTGCATTGAACCCTGATCTGCTTTTCGACCCATTTCCTCAACCTGCTTTTTCAGTGAATTGATCAATTCATCCCGTTCCTTTAGTTTCAGTTCGACCCTTTCCGTTTCCCGCTTTTGTATTGTTTCCGATTCTTTTTGTAGTTTTTCTGTGAGAGTTTGCTCGAATTTTAATGACAAATCCTGTTCTTGTTCTTTCAATTTTCTTTTCAGTTGCTCATTTTCAATTTTTGCCGTTTTCAAATCTGATACCTGCTTTTTTGCAGACTCAGCTTCTTCCATGAGAGTTTTTATTTGTTGCTCGTACTGTTGTTCAAACTGGTTTTTCAATTGCTTTGTTGTCTTTTCAGATACTGACTTCAGTTTTTCGGAAACCAATTGATCGATATTGGCCAACTGCTGTTTGATATCGGATTCTTTTTGTTTTATAGCATCTTCTTTCTGTGCGTATTCTTCCTGAATCTTTGTGATGCTGATATTCATTTCTTCACGATACTTTTCTTCTATTTGGTGAGCTAAGACATCCTCAACATTGAATTCGTGCCCACATTTCGGACAATTGATTTTTGTACTTGATTGCATATGACTATTATTTATCTTGAACCGAAAAGAATTTTGTTAGGACATTATCATCGATAAAGTTAGTAACTAATCACCACTCAACCCTAAAAACTTAATGAATCATAAGCTTCCAGCAACTCATCCCGTGTTATTCCAAGGTATCTCCGTGTGATCATGACTGAAGAATGATTGAACAACTGGCTTAAACGCACGATTGCAATTTCCGCATTTGTACCAGCTTTCGAAAACACTTCTCTCCCAAATGTCTTTCGCAAGGTATGAGTTGAAAAGTTACCGATACGTAAATTATATCGGGATTTAATGGATTTAAAGATTTTGTTAAGCCATTGGACAGAATAAACTGAGTTTTTCTGACTAAGGAAAATTTGCCTCTCATTTGAGGACGGCTTAATATGATTATAACATTCGTTTATGTGCTTTTTCAGTTGAGCATTAATCCGGATCTCCCTTGACTTTTGTGTTTTTGTCTCGACCAGGACAAATACATCCTTGTTAAGAATATCATTCCACTTAAGTTTTAAGATATCACTGATCCGGAGGCCCCAGAAACTTCCGGCTGCAATCAGTAGAGACAATTTATATTCTCTATCATCGTAAAGTTTACGAATCAAATTTAGGTTCTGATCCCAGGTCAAATAATCTGCAGTGGTTTTGCTGTATTTTTTACTCATAAAATATTCAGTTTTGTTTAGTTATCGACAATAGTGAAGCATAGTTATTTATTCTCGTTGTTTTAATCATTGTATATCAATCTATTACGAAATAATATTCAGTTTTATACAAAAGTGAATGTTTTGGTCTCATGCATTTTTTCACTATCAGTTCCTGTCTGTTAATTATGACAAAATTGGTAATACTGAAAATTTTCATCCCAGAATCTGAACCAACTTGGATATTTAATAATACTGATACCAGTTATTTTTTCATTTGACATGAATAACAGTATAAGATAGTTTTCCAATGTCTCGCTATTAATACAAACCTTAAACTGTAATATCTTTAATTCCTCATGCATGTTGCAAAGATAATAAAATGTTATAATTATATGGTAATAATTATATATTTATTAATATATGGTTATAATTATGACAATAACAATTTTAATCTAAGAATTGGATTCTTAATTTTGAATTAAATTTTTCATAAAATGGTTTACGAACGTATAAATCCGATCTCTGACCGCCACCAGACAACATTGACTGCAATTGGAAAGAAAATTCTCGAACTACGCAGATCCACAGGTCTATCTATTGAACGATTCTGTGTTAGAAATGACCTCCCCCGAATTTCATATGCAAATCTTGAAGCTGGTAAAAACTTTCATATGACAACACTATTAAAGGTACTTGATGCATATCCTGAAATAAAATCACTGGAAGATTTCTTTATAGGTATATAATAATTATAACAGGGATATGAAGGATTTTGGATTAACTATCCTGTTTTCCATGTGGCCAGAAGATTGTTAAGAATTTTATTCCAAGAATTCAGGTTTCATTAAAGTTCCACTGATTAAAATTGAAATTTTATAAACGACAATATCTGTGCTGGTGGTACATTTTGATACTTCAGATGGTGAAATTATCATAGGTTAGCGTTGAGTGCTTCGTATTACCATGATGTTGTGATGATCATTAACCCCATTAAGTGCAGCATATTTTACCATTAAATGTAGTTTAGATGTCATTATGGAACAGGCTGATCAATATTATAATGTGGCTGTATTTATATTGGAATATACGGCATATTGAATATGAAAAAAAATGATATAATATCCAGCCAATCATCGATATCCGGCAAGCAATTGGTCGAATTAGAAAAGATTGGCCTTGTAATCCGGGAACTCCGGTTCAATTTTGGATTACTAACGCAAAAAGAACTTGCTGACAGGTGTGGAGTGCACTTGAATTAGTCAAGACTTAATCTGACAGTTAGGGATTAAACTATATTTGAAATTA
>CALBTS010000996.1 GCA_937968035.1 uncultured Methanomethylovorans sp. | reverse complement strand
GATCGTATTCGGTGACTGGAGTTCAGACGTGTGCTCTTCCGATCTTGTTTTATCAATAGCAGTATTAACAGGATGGGCAATATATAGAGGTTTGTTGTCGTCAATACCCTTAAGAATCATCGAGCTTGTTGTTTATGGTTATTTAGTAATCATTGCTAGCAAAAGGAGAAACTTTACAGGAGCACTATGGATCGTTTTGTGCTTGGCTTTTTGGATGATCTCAGTTATTGTAAACAGCACTTCATTGGTGTTGTACTTGTTTTTTATAAGATCAATGCTGTTATACTATATTATATCAGCATATATAGCCAGTGCAACGAGTGTGGAAGATGATCTTTTTAGTTTGTTTAATTTTATATGGATATTACTACTGCTTCAGATTCCAATTGCAGTAATCAAGTATTTCACAATAGGTATTGGAGAAACACCTCTCGGGTTAAGTGGGACTTCCTGGACAACATTTATATTCTTAATAGGCATATCTTACGCTTTATCATTTTTCTTCTATTCTCACCAAAAAAAATACTTATTATATACCCTTGGATTTGTTTTGTTTGGTTTAATAGGAGGGAAGCGTGCAATTGTGTACATTTTTCCTGTAATAGTTATCTTTCTTTTAATTATATATAATTATCGTGCACTATTTAGAATTAGAATTTTACTTCCCCTTTCAATTGGCGTCTTTATAGTTATTTATGCAACTGTAAGATTTATACCTACATTAAATCCCGAGAGAAAGATGGGTGGATCTTTTGACATACCTTATGTGTTGCAATACACAGCAGAATACAACACTGCTACAACACGAAGTATGGGTGCAATAGGTAGAACTTCAGCTTTGGAGATGGCATATAAAAAAATATCTGCCAATGGAGTTCAGCATATTTTTTTTGGGAACGGACCAGGAATATTAACTAAAACTTCCATTGAAAAATTTGATAACAGAAATGTTACGAAAGAGCAGTATGATATAGGCTATGGAGTAACAGCATTAGTCTTTTTACTAATTCAGGTCGGTATTTTGGGCTCTCTAATCTATTTTTCTTTTTTGGTATCCTTAGGCCGTTATAGTTGGTCAATTCGAAATTTAGAGAATGATCCGTTCTGGAAAGCATTTCATCTGGGAACTCTTGGCGTAATATTTTCAATTTCATTTGTTGCCTTTTTCTATGATGTTATTCATAAGGAGCCTATTGTAATGTCAATCGTTTATGCCCTCATAGGCATAAGTATTGCTAGATTTAAAATGATTACTACTACAATTGATCTTTAGAGAACATTCTTCATTAGGCAATAGGTTAAAAAACAGGGGCATTGGTCGAAAAAAGAAACATATTAATAGTAGGTGCAGATTTAACAAGCAACGGTGGGATTGCCAGTGTAATAAAAGCATATCACTCAGCCTTATTAAAAGGGAATTATTGTATCAATCTTATATTCATACGGACTAATTACTATAAGGATAAAGGTAAAGGTCGTGAAGTTCTAATCTTTATTAAGTCCTTTATACGATTCTTATACTTAATATTATTCAGTGATATTGAATTAATCCATGTACATTCTTCTGCTTATATTAGTTTTTATCGCAAATCTTTTTTTGTTCTTATGGCTAGAATATTGAACAAGAAAATAATAATGCATTTACATTCGAGTAACTTTTATGATTTTTTTTTAAATGCTTCTTGGTATAAATCAAAAGTTCTTTCATCATGTAATTGTATTGTGGTGCTCTGTTCAGATTGGGAGAAAAGCCTAAAAGCTAGGTATCACGGACTATATATTCGAAAGATAGAAAATCCATCTCCGGCAATTATATATGAACGGGATAACTTGGCACATTTCGGGCAAGAAATAATCATATTGTTTGTAGGGTTTTTAATTGAAAATAAAGGAATTAAAGATCTATTGTTAATCGCCGAGCAGCTGAAAGAAAGAAATACTAATGGTGTCAGAATTCATATCGCCGGTAAGGGAGAAATGGAAAGTTATGTAATCACCACAATTAAAGAAAAAGAATTGCAGGATTACGTTTTTTTCAGAGGCTGGATAGATAAAGAGCTTAAGGCAGAAGTCTATCGAGAAGCAGATATTTTCATTTTGCCCTCTTACAAGGAAGGTATGCCTATTTCAATACTAGAGGCAATGTCATATGGGCTTCCAGTTTTATCGACAAAAATAAGTGGCATTCCTGATTTAATTGAAGATGGTATAAATGGTTACCTTGATACTCCAGGAGATATTAAGGGAATGTACAAACACTTAGAACAATTAATAAATGATCCAGAAGAGAGGAAATGTATGGGGAAGAAAAATCTTGAGAGAATAAAACTAAACTCAGAGGAATTGATTTTTAGTCAAGTTGCAGATTTATATAATGAATTGATGCAATAATTACGAAAATGCTGCAAATAACCCAAAAATTAAGTGATGGTGATATGCTGGTTCACGTGGTGCCTAATCCGGTTGTTGGCAAAGGCATGGTGCTTGTAAAAAACCATTATTCACTTATCAGTGCGGGCACAGAGAGTAATACTGTAAGTGCTGCCCGTAAATCACTCACCGGAAAGGCAAGGGAAAAACCTCAACAAGTAAAACAGGTTTTGGACGTGGTTATGCAGCAGGGACCTGTTCAGGCTTATCGTGCTGTAACAAAAAAACTCGAAGCGTATTCCCCTCTAGGCTATTCTTCTGCAGGTGAAGTTATCGGTGTGGGAGATATTGTGACTGAATTTAAAACTGGTGATCTTGTTGCCTGCGCCGGTGTTGGTTATGCAAATCATGCTGAAATCATAGCTGCACCTGTCAACCTTTGCGTAAAACTTGAAAAGAACGCAGATCTCAAAAAAGCTGCATACAATACTCTTGGAGCTATAGCCATGCAATCGGTACGCCAGGCAGATCTTCGCCTGGGGGAGAGCTGTGCAGTAATTGGACTGGGACTCCTTGGCCAGCTTACATGCCTCATCCTTAAAGCCTCAGGGGTAAGAGTAGTTGGCATTGATGTCAATGGTGCAGCTGTTGAAACCGCATCAGTTCACTGCGCTGACTTAGCCATTCTCAGAAACTCCCCGGGAATGGAAGACAGAATTGCAGACTTTACAAGCGGACTGGGTGTTGATGCAGTTATCATTGCTGCAGCAACGGACAGCACAGACCCGATCAAT
>CALBTS010000995.1 GCA_937968035.1 uncultured Methanomethylovorans sp. | reverse complement strand
CCACCGAGATCTACACTCTTTCCCTACACGACGCTCTTCCGATCTCCTCTCCTGGAGCGTAAAGATGGTGAGACTTTTAGTACATGGCGTGACCGGCTTTATCATACAGATCGCATTTCAACAATCTTAGCCGCATTATCTGATCTGAAACTTTCCTATGTGGAGATAGTAAATCCACTACTAACGAGAAGAATTTTGTATCAGGTGCGCAAGTTGCCTGATCATCTCCGCACTCTAAAAGTATTGTACAAGAAAATAGTTATTTCTATTAGCCCTGACGTTCCATATGCAACAGTAGGAGCAAATGCCGATAATTCCGAAGTCCTGAGATTAAGACAGGTTGTGGATTTACTGAAGGATGCAATGTCTTCAGATGCTGCCCTTGAATTATTTTCTGCCGAGTTTATAGAGAAAGTGCTGAATAATTTGAAAATTATTGATGAGGCGAATTTAAAAAATGAGAGTTCAACTTCTCTCAAATCCATTGTGAAACAACTTCTGCCATACCGATTCAAAAGCATTATAAAGACAAAAGTGCTCTCAGCTCCTGAACTTGATTATAATATTATAGCATTCAGGATGTACATAATTATGAGAATGAGAAAATTGCTTACCGAAGGCCATTTCTGATGAGTTCTTTTACGAAAACAGAGACTAGGAGCCACTCGATAGCTACAGAATATCTTAGCCTCATTTATTTTGATCATTAATCCATAGGTTTATTAATGAAAATATGTTTCTGGGGTGATATAGGAAGAGCATTAACTGACAATACCAGCGGAGGAGGTGAGCTTCAAATTGCCCTTTTGGCAAAAGCATTGTCAAAATGTGGGCACGAAGTAGTAATCCTTGATTATCAGACCAGCGAAGATTTTGTTACTGAGGATGGAATAAAAGTCGTCAAGATCAATGGAAAGAATAATGGGATTCCGATCATTGGCACTTTTTTCAATATATTACCACAGTTTTACAGAACTTTACTGGAGCAGGAAGCAGATATATATTACAGCCGGATTCGAGATTTTCGACACATCATAGTTTATTGGGCAGCCAGAAAACTTAAAGCAAAATTCGTTCTTGGCATTGCATCAGATCTTGATGTTTTGAACTTTATTATGAGGCTGAAACATCATTACCTGGTTAATTATACTGGTCTATGGGGTATTATTAATGGTATTGGAATTGAATTGGTTTATCCCTTTTTGTCCAGGAAATCTGATATGGTTTTAGTTCAGCATGAAGGACAACGTAAAATTCTGAGCAAAAAGGGAATTAAGTCCACAATCTTCCCAAATTTGTTTTCACCAGAAATAGTTCCATCAACTCATAATCAAAACAGCAAGGTGTTCATTCATGTTGGGGAGCTTCAGAAACGGAAAGGTTTCATAGAGTTCTTTAATGTTGTAAAAAAAGCGCCAGGTCACTTTTTCAAAGTAGTAGGACAGCCATCAGGCAGATCGGGATTTCTGTTTTATGAAGAATTGAAATCATTGAAGAATGTAAAATTATTTGGCCGCCTCAGCCATACCCAAACTATTCAGGAAATTGCAGATTCAACAGCACTGATCTCAACATCACCGATGGAAGGATTCCCGAATATCTTCATAGAATCATGGGCCTGCGGAGTCCCTGTAATGTCACTTTACGTTGATCCGGGTGGAATTATTGAAAAGAATGATCTTGGCATTGTTGCTCATGGCAAAATGGATATGCTGTTAAGAGCTCTGAATACAGTGAGCTCTGATGATGAATTCAAATCCCGGTCAAAGGCATACGTTGAGAATAATCATGTCTTGAATTCAAAAAGAATCCAGGAGATTGATGGGCTCTTCAAACGATTATTGGACGTTTCGCAGAAACCTGAAAAAGGCTGATCAACTGCCAGCCGGTGAAGGCACAATAACATTTGAAATCCTCAGTTTAGAAGAATGGGAGTCGACTGACATCTGTTTTGGATGCTTACAGTAGCAGAAAACTTTCAACATTACATGCTCTTAGGCAATGGTGCTATAAATTACAGAATACTAGTAAGTGAAATGGCTTTGTATCTACTAATATGACAGGATTTTTCAGAAAATATTTTAACAAGCTATATTACCAGAAATGGATAATTGGGATAAGCAAGGAAAATCTGACAGACATTATCAGAAACAGGAAGTTTGATCCTGATATACACTGGCTTTTCAGGAAGTCATATAACAAAATATACGGAGATCCATTCTTTATCAGATCGAAGGATGGGAAGATTGAGATAGTAATGGAAGTACTTCAGTTTGAGGGAGACTATGGCAGGTTGGCACTATTGACCCTCGACGAGGAGTTCCGAATAGATAAACTTAAGATACTGCTCGACACAAAAAGTCACCTGTCATATCCTTTTGTTTTTAAGGAAGATGGACGATATTTCATATTTCCAGAGTCCAGCAAGAACGGTAGGTTATCGTGTTATGAATATGATCCGGTCACAGAGAGATTAGCCTTTTTACAGGACATCCTGGAATATCCATTACTTGATTCTACAATAATTAAAAAGAATGGGACGTATTGGATTTTTGGAGTTATAGCCGATGATAATGCCGTCTATCAGGAGCATGTTTTCTATTCAGATAATCTCTTGGGACCTTATGTAAATCATCCTGCAAACCCTGTAAAACGCGGATTGGATGGCACCAGGTCAGCTGGCAGCTTCATAGAGGTGGATGGGACGATCTATCGACCCGCACAGAACTGTCAAAAAGAATACGGAGATTCAATTACGATTTACGAAATAACTGAACTAAATGAAAATAGAGTAGCCGAAGAACCATATATGAATATTGAAATAAACAGAAG
>CALBTS010000994.1 GCA_937968035.1 uncultured Methanomethylovorans sp. | reverse complement strand
TAGTATTTGTAAACCCTAATCTCACTGTATATTCCATCTTTCCCTCCACGCCGCTCTTCCGATCTCTGGGCCGTCGGCAGTTCACGCCGCGTGATGGCTTTTTTTTTAATGATCCGGCGACTACCGAGTTCTACACTCTTTCCCTACACGACGCTCTTCCGATCTACAATTTAAAATATTAACAAAAAGCACAAATACAATATAAATTTAATATTAGCAGCTAATAATATATGACGAGCCAAAAACGCAAATAATGACGAAATAAATAACATTTATATTGACAAAGTAAATTTTGTTAACTATCTTGTGGTTGTCTTATAACAGTTAAAAAGAGCCAAGTCAATTTCTCGGGGATTTCTTGTTTTCATGGATACATGTTTTTTTATTAATCGTAAATTCATTCCTGTTCACTTTACAAAAATCGTTATTTGATTTTTGATTCAGTTCATTTATTTCAATAACACATTTCGCAATCCGAGCAATCAAGTGAAAATTCCATTACTTCCCAAATTACTGTTAAAATTAGCAATCATAACTTTTTTAATTAACGTTTTTTTATTAACACAAGCGTGTTATTATCTTTTTAAGAGTAATATTTTAAAACAGAAATTAGGCAATTTAAATCCATACTATCATTTGCTAACCAGGGAAGAATATGTCAAAGGGCACTTGAAAATGTACCGGGTGCGGGCAGTTGAAAATGTACCACCCCAATAATACTAAAATGAGGCTATTGTTTCAATCATTATTTACGTTTTTGCTTTAGCATTTTTAAGTCTATAGCTTTTTCCGGTTATCTTGATGATATGGACACTTTCGAGAAAGCGATCCAGGATGGCCGAGGCAGCGGCGTTATCGCCGAGAATTTTCCCCCAATCTTCAAGCGGCCGATTTGTAGCAATGACGATCGACTTGTTCTGATAACGCCGATGGATGACCTCCAATAACAGTTCTGTGGCATTATAGTTCAGATTTTTCATTCCCAATTCATCGATAATGAGAAGATTGGGGACGAGCAAGAATTCAACAAGGTCTTTATCGGATTTTGTACTGATGTCTTTGGCTAAATCGAAAACAGAACGATACAAGACACTGAATCCCTTTTCGATAGCTTGAATGCCCAATGCGACAGCCAGATGCGTTTTGCCGACGCCTGGAGGACCAAGGAGAAGTATGTTATCCGCTTTGGCGACAAAGGCACCGGAAGCCAGTTGCTTTATTTGGGCCCTGTTAATGGAAGGATTAAAAGCAAAGTCGAACTGTTCGATGGTCTTTAGGCCGGGGAATTGCGCCTGTTTAAGCCTGCGTTGTAGCAAGCGATCTTTGCGAACAGCTAATTCATCGGTGACGAGATTTTTCAAGAAATCGATGTGAGACAGTTCATTGGCTACTGCTTCCTGTAAGCGGATGGTGAGTTTCTGGGCCATGCCGGAGAGACGAATGGCTTTGAGTTGATAGATGAGCGTTTCCATAATCAATCCTTTCCTATTAAGAGATCTTGATATTCTTTCGGCGAGCGAATGAGTTCATTCTCTTGCAGAAAACTAATTTCGTATTGAATTTTTTGTTGCGCCGCTCGTGCTTCGGCCAGTTCCTTGACAATGTGATAATTGAAGACATTTTTCTCAAGGCTTTGTTGGCAGGAGTAATTGATAATATCCGCCGAGAACTGTTTTCTCAAGGCGACGACACCCAAAACAGCCCGATACGCGGAGAGCCCACGCTCGCTCTCCGCGTATTGAGCCCATGTAAGTACAGAAGGACCAATCTCTTCGCATTGATCAAACAACCTTTGCACGAATCGCTGTTGGTTGTAGTTTTTGTTATCAGGTAAACATCTTTTATCTGGGTGAAAGTGACCCTTTGGAATGGCCGATAGTTGCTGAATCAGCCGATCTTGATAAAAGACTTTAATCTGAACGCTATTAAAATGTACTAAAACCTGCTTGCCCATATAAAAGGGTGGTATGGGGTAGAAAGCTCCAGCCACTTCAATATGGCTATCGAGTGAATTTACCTTGCGAAGACCGATTCTAAAAAAGGCATACGATGATTGGGGAAGCGGCATGAGAGCGGGTTTTTCTTCCTGAAACATTTGATCGACTTGTCTTTTGGTGGTGCCATGAATGCGCTTGGAGGCCCATCGTTTCTCCCAGCCACTCAGATAGTTGTTTTCTGCCTCTATGGATAGAAACGTTTTGCCTTTAAGGGCATTATCTTGTACATAATTGATATTTCTTTCTACTTTGCCTTTATGTTCGGGAGTTGCTACTCGACACGGCAAAGGAGCAAATTCGTAATGCCGACTGAAGGCCAGGTAATTGGGATTTAATTCTGGTTCATATAGGTGAGCGCGCAGGACCGCTGATTTGAGATTGTCGAGCTTGATGACTTTGACTACGCCGCCAAAGAATTGGAATGCACGTTCATGGCAACGTATGAACGTTTCGACCTCTTGGCTCCAAACGACTTCTTGATAATGTTTGCGGCTATGGGACAAAGTCATCACGAATAGCCAGGGTCGAACATATCGTCCATTTTTCAAAACAGGTGCACCACGGCCAAAGTCAACTTGAGCTTCCTCGCCAGCTGGCGTTTCAATGCGCGCGTATAGATTGGGCGTGAGCTTTTTCAGTTTCCGGATATATCGTTTGATGCTGTCATAGCCGCCGGCATATTCTTGTTCGATAACCAAATCTTGAAAAATACTGCGAGCTTCTTGTCCGTTTTCAAGCTTTTCGGTTATGACGTTATGAAAGCGACAGGCTTTGCTTTTTGATTTTGATGCTGGTATGGGAGGGCCGGTGGGCACTTGAAAATGTACCACCCCCTCCGGTGGGCACTTGGGTGGTGCATTTTGAACAGCTGGTTGGGATAGAATGCAGCTTTCTGGCGGCAGCTCTGAAGTGGCTATATGATTTTGAGTAGCGACCCATAAAGTCCGGTAGCGAGACAGGGTCCTTCGGTCAGTTTTTAATACTTTGTTTATTTTTCTGTTAGACCAGCCTTTTCCGAACAGGCTGAACAAGAGTTCTTGTTGTACCATCTTTAACCTGTTTGCCATTTTGATATCCTCCCAAAATGAACCGGGAGAATATATAAAAATTCACGGTTAAGGGTGGTACATTTTGAAGTGCCCCTGGGTGGTGCATTTTAAGTGCCCC
>CALBTS010000993.1 GCA_937968035.1 uncultured Methanomethylovorans sp. | reverse complement strand
TCCCTTATGGCAGACTCCTCTTCCAGATGGGCAGAAGCTATGAGAGAGATCTCTTCAAGGCTTGAAGAGATGCCAGGTGAGGAAGGTTATCCTGCTTATCTCTCAGCAAGGCTCTCAGAGTTCTATGAAAGGGCAGGTTATGTGAAATCTCTGGCAGGAGCAAATGGTTCCATTACAGTTATCGGTGCAGTTTCTCCACCTGGTGGTGACTTCTCCGAACCGGTCACACAGAACACTTTACGTATCGTGAAGGTTTTCTGGGCTCTTGATGCAAAACTTGCTCAGAGAAGGCACTTCCCATCCATCAATTGGCTTACCAGTTACAGTCTTTACACCAATTCTCTTTCAGGATGGTTTAGTGAGAATGTAGCTCCGGATTGGAATGCCCTCAGGGACAATGCAATGGACTTGCTCCAGCGTGAATCCGAACTGCAGGAAATCGTGCAGCTTGTGGGTTCTGATGCTCTTCCTGAGGACCAGCAGCTGGTCTTGGAAATCTGCCGCATGATCCGTGAATACTTCCTGCAGCAGAATGCATACCATCCTGTGGATACTTATTGTTCATTCGATAAGCAGTACAAGTTGCTAAAGGCCATTTCCAAGTACAGTGATATGGCAACAACTGCTCTTACGGCAGGTGTGCCAATGAAAGATATTCTGGCCCTTCAGTCTAAGGATGAACTAGCAAAGGTCAAGTTTGAAGAGAACTTCGATGAAACACTTGATGTGGTCCTGAAAAAGATGGATTCTGAGTTCGCAAAGCTTGGAGGCAATTAAAATGACCAAGGAATATAAGACTATAGTAGAGATATCAGGCCCTCTAATATTCATCGAGAAGACCGAACCAGTGGGTTACAATGAACTTGTGAATATCAACCTGCCGGATGGCAGTACCAAACGAGGTCAGGTACTTGATACATCAGCTGACATAGTAGCTGTGCAGGTCTTCGAAGGTACCGGTGGGCTCAACGAAGAATCAGGGGTCGTATTTACCGGTGAGACCGTTAAGCTGCCCGTTTCAAAAGACATGCTCGGCCGTATCCTTTCAGGATCTGGTGAGCCTCTTGATGGTGGACCTCGTATAATTCCGGAAGACAGGATAGATGTGAACGGTGCATCAATGAACCCATATTCAAGGATGCCCCCCGAGGAGTTCATCCAGACTGGTATCTCCACGATCGATGGAACTAACACGCTCGTAAGAGGCCAGAAACTGCCTATCTTCTCAGGTTCCGGTCTTCCGCACAACGAGATCGCTCTGCAGATCGCAAGACAGGCAAAGGTGCCGGGCTCAGAAGAAGCTTTTGCAGTAGTGTTTGCTGCAATGGGTATTACCAACGAGGAAGCACAGTACTTCATGGAAGATTTCGAAAAGACCGGTGCACTGGAAAGAGCAGTGGTGTTCCTTAACCTTGCAGATGACCCAGCTGTCGAGCGTATCATTACCCCAAGGATGGCTCTTACAGCAGCTGAATATCTTGCATATCAACATGATATGCATGTGCTTGTTATCCTTACGGACATCACCAACTATTGTGAGGCATTGCGTCAGATGGGTGCAGCCCGTGAAGAAGTGCCTGGCCGTAGAGGTTATCCAGGGTACATGTACACTGATCTGGCATCCCTCTATGAGCGTGCAGGTGTCATAAAAGGTACGAAAGGATCTGTTACACAATTCTCTATTCTTACAATGCCAGGTGATGATATAACTCACCCCATTCCGGACCTTTCAGGTTACATCACCGAAGGTCAGATAGTGGTTTCAAGAGAACTGCACAGAAAAGGTATCTATCCCCCCATAAACGTGTTGCCATCCCTGTCCCGTCTTATGAACTCCGGTATCGGTGCAGGTAAGACCAGGGATGATCACAAGGCAGTTTCAGACCAGATGTATGCAGCATACGCAGAAGGTCGTGACCTAAGAGGCCTGGTGGCTATCGTAGGTAAGGAAGCATTGTCTGAGAGGGACCAGAGGATCCTGGAATTTGCAGATCTGTTCGAGGACAGGTTTGTGCGTCAGGGCAGGGAAGAGGACAGATCCATTGAGGATACATTGAACGTTGCATGGTCTATTCTGTCAGAGCTTCCGGAAGCACTGCTTACGAGGGTAGACAACAAGTTCATAGAGAAGTACCACCCTGCTCACAAGAAGAGCAACTAAAGGGAACCTGGTGAACGAACATGGGCGCAAAGGATATTAAACCAACGCGGTCCGAGCTTATAGAGCTCAAAAAGAAGATCAAACTCTCGCAGAGTGGCCACAAGCTGCTCAAAATGAAGAGGGATGGACTGATCCTTGAGTTCTTCGATATCCTAAGTAAAGCAAAGGATGTCAGATCTGAGCTGGACAAGGCCTATGAAGTGGCAAATAAGAAAATAGGTATTGCAAATGCTGTTGACGGTATTTTTACCGTCAAATCCACAGCTTTCGCCCTGCAGAACATTCCCCAGATCGAACTTGAAAGCCGTAACATAATGGGTGTTGTGGTCCCCAAGATCGAGTCATCCAGTGTGCGCAAATCCATAGAGGAACGTGGCTATGGTATATTGGGAACCAGTTCCTATACTGATGAGGCCGCAGACGCCTATGAGAAGCTGGTGGAGAACATCATCGTTGCAGCAGAGATCGAAACAACTATGAAGAAACTGCTCGATGATATCGAAAAGACCAAGCGCCGTGTAAATGCTCTTGAGTTCAAGGTAATTCCTGAACTGCAGGAATCTATGGACTTCATAAAACTCCGTCTGGAAGAGATGGAAAGAGAGAACACTTTCAGGCTCAAGAAGATCAAAGGATAAAATTCTCATAATGGGATCTGGAAAACCTGAAGATGATCGGCCCAACTTGGTCGATCGTTTCTTCACAGAACTTGGGAAACCCCATAACCTGGCACGGATTTTAAGGTGGGCCTGGTTCATCTCATTGTTTATATTGGTTATGGGTTATATCCTCATATTTTTACATCTCACGGGCAGATTATAGCTTCGATGATAATTATTCTATTTTTTCATTGACCTTAATTTTTCTAACACATTCTGAGCGTGGTCTTTTGTCTTTACATTATCCCAGA
>CALBTS010000992.1 GCA_937968035.1 uncultured Methanomethylovorans sp. | reverse complement strand
ACAAATAATTAGAATAATAGTTTAGATAAAATAAACATATAAACTTTTGGAGTTAAACAAATTGGCTTACATAAACGATATAAACAGTATAAAATGAAATTTTGAAGAAATGGATAATGAATTTTTAGAATATCTAAAGAAAGAAGTAAGCGAAAGTAGTTACTGCGTATATAGGGTAGCATATAAACAGTTATTAGAGATAGGATTAGAGGATCCTGATGAAACTTACAACGAAATAAGGAAAATGAAGACAACTAGGCAGAACAACTTAATCAAGGTTTTGATAAGATACACAAAGTGGAAGAATCTAAATAAAAATTATAAATTGACTAAAGTGGATATAAACGATAGGAAAGAAAGAGAAGAATACCTGAAGATAGAAGACATACTGAAAATGATAAGAGGAGCAAAGACAATAAGGATAAAGGCAGAAATAGCAACAATGTACGGTACGGGAATAAGAATAGGAGAATTAGTAAGGATAAAGCACAACAACATCGACCCAATAAACAAAAGGATAAGCGGAGTAAAAGGAAAGGGAAACAAAGTAGTAAACTCATACTTTGTAGACAATTATTTTTATAATATTTTAAATGATTATATGATGTGGAAAAAAAACGATAAGCGCTTGAGAAATTTCTGCAATCAAGAGGATTACTTATTCTGCGTTACAAACGGAAGAAAAATTACAAAGGGTGCGATTTTTAAGGATATAAAAACAGCATCACAGGTCCTGGAAGGAAAGAAAAGCATAAGCCCACATACATTAAGGCACTCATTCGTTTACAAGGCTATGGAAGAAGGAATACCCCAAGATGTAATCTCAAAAAATATAGGCCATAGTTCAACATTTGTGACCGAAACAGTTTACACCCATTATACCCAGGATCTTCAGCAAAAAAGATTCTTTAATGCAAAGAATAAAAACAAGGAAAAAATATTATGCCCAGAATGCGGATATGACGAAATTGAGGACAGCTTCCTATACTGCCCCCAATGCCAATACCAATTCAAGACTAAGTGCAGCTGCAATCAGACATACAAAATAATATATAGATTCTGCCCATTTTGCAAGGAGCCAAATGTAAATTTCAACTTAAGGCAAATATCCAGGATAAATATTCTAAAAGAAAAAGCAGAAAAAATAAAAATTTAATCCGTTTCATCATATATCAAAAACGGAGATTTCTCCATGAATGGGAAATCACAAAACACACAATATCTATTCTCAACATTGTTGATATGTTCACACATAGGACATTCCTTAGTTTCAGATTCCATGATTAATCACCTTCATCTAAATCAAATAATTTAGATTGATTAATGACCTTCAAATCAATTTTTTTAGAATGAGAAATTTTTCTAGCAGAACAAAAAGTAGTTATGCTCTTATCCTCTTTACCAAAAGGACAAGGCCTTAAAGTGCATGAATCACAGTAGCTCATTTTTACACCTTAATAGACTCAATCTCCCTAGCCCTGGAACGAAGCTCTAAGATTTCATTCAGCGTAGAGGGATTTTCCGAGTAAGGGATAAGGGAATCAATACGAAGATAGATTTTTTCAAGCTCATTTATGCAATCCCTGACAGTTTTATCCATGAGGTATCACATCCTTACAGCTTTCGTTGATAATTGAGAGTAGAATCTGAACTGCACCTTCCATTTTATCCTGGGAAATTGGCATCTGCAATTCTGTAGTATTACTACTGTCAATAACCCCATCATCATCACAGGCATAAGAGTAGAAAAGCGCCCACATTACATCATTATGGGCAAGCATCAAACTGCCAAGAGGAGTTAAAAGATACTCCCTAAGAGAACGATTATAGGAGATTAATCCAAGCTTACTGAGATAGGAAAGCTTTCTCGATAATGTTCTATCCGCGATTCCCGTCTCAAAGAGAAGGTCAACATACTTGGGAAATATTGTAACATCATTAAGCAAATCCCAAAGGTAATAGTTTTCAACAAATACTCCAGGAATCTCCTTTTGAGGGAGACTAATAGCTTGCCACCTTTTATCTCCAAGAATTCTAATATATTCCATAAATCTGTCAAACGGTGAAAGCTTCTGATAACACTCCATGATTTTATAGTTAAATAGATCTCTAAAATGAGAAATAGACATGTCAGGAAGATTCTTTTCATCAGGATGGAAGAATCCCAAATCCTTTAGATTCAATCCCAAAAAATAATTCCTAAGGGCATTTCTACCAAGGTCAAGCTCAATCCTTGACACGTTCTCAGAAATCTTGACATTCTGCTTTTCAAAGAGCTCAAGCGTCTTGTCATAGACTCTAATCTTCGGTTGATTTGGAAACTGAAGATAAGCGGTGCCCTGTATGAATCGGCAGAATCTAGGATTCTGTGTTACAAATATAAAGAAGGCCTTATGGAAGAATCTCTGCTTCCTCTTTGACATGAACTCAAAGTTCTTATGAATCTCAATGTTATTAACATAGAGCTCATTTAGGTCAATGGTCAAAAATCTGTAAAGATTCAGGCCAAGCTCATTTAATAGGGAATTGTCAAACTCGTTATTCGTCCTCTCGTAATTGTACCTCTCAAAATCCGTAAGATCCTTGTAAAGTCTATACAAATCCTCTGAGGCCCTGTTAATACAGGAGAGCAAGGCTTGATAATTATCCTGCTCCCAGACCAGATTATGATTTTTTTTGGAAAACTTAGAATAAGTGATTAAGTTGAATCTATATTTCTTAGTAAAAGGAAAGTCCATTCTGACCTCAAGGCCAAGCCCGCTCTCAAAGTCGATACGCATCCACTTAGAGCCGTCTTCCCTGAAGATGGAGACCTTACGGACATGATACCTCTCAGGATCAGACTCAATCTTGGAGCATATGTCTTCCAAAAAGGAAATAAATATTGGAGCAGCCTGCTCCAGCTTTATCTTTTTCTTAACGTCCTCCCTATAACGATCCTTATAGGAATCAGGGAACTTGGACTTATACTTCTCAAGCTTAAGCTCGTTTCTATAGAGGCCCTGATTTCTCCTTGAGACAAAGACATCCTTTAGAACAATACGATCTATAACAATTCCAGAAACAGGCTTGATATCAGGGATTTCAATCCTGGAATAAAACTTTATGTCGCGCTTCAAATTAAAATATTTCCTCTTGTCATCATCATAGAACTCGTCAAGCTCGCCTATTTTCTCCGTGATTTTATTAACATGGTAGTCAAGAGTAGGGTCTTCCTGAATCAATCTTTCAAGAGCGGCGATATCCCTCTTTTTCTCCTGGACCTTTGCCCTGTATCGATTATACTCCTTTTTGGAGTGCTGAAACTCAGACTTAAGCTTGCTAAGCTTTGGCCTACCCAGAGTGGTCTGGCCGGATTCTCCATTTATATCCAGCTCCTTCTCTATGGCGCCACGCTCATAGTAAGGAAGGTCTAGATTTAATTTCCATCTAGCCCCGCCCTCAGCGTTTCCCAAAGAAAAGCACCCTTAAGCATCTCATTTCATTGGCCAGAAATTCACCAGCCAGTATCGGCTCGTCTTCACATTCAACAAATTCCGAAGGGCACTTTCCCCCTGTCAATAGACAGAACAATGAAAATACAATCTCAAAAAGCTTTAATTTCATTAAGCCTTATACCTCCTCCAAAAATTCTTCTATAATCAACAGGGCTAGAAGTCAGAAAAACATGAAGAGGATCTCGAACGTCAAAAGGGATACGCTCCTTTGTCTTCTTGGGAAGGTAAAGATAATTGTTGTTTCCAAAAGTGGCTATATTGGAATCAAAGCCCCAAAGCTCATTCCTAGGATAAAGGGAATCGATAAGCTCCTCGTAAATCTCGTTGTCAATCTTTTCGACCTTTGACAATATCGTTTTTATCGAAGACGCCATAATATCTCTTTAGGTATTTAATATAATAAAACTATACCTTTATATAGTTTTCCATACGAAACGAAAGTTTACTTATTCCTAAAAAAGGATTTAGTGGGTAAAGAAGTATAAAAAAATTAAACTTCACCCCCAAAAACATAGAAAAAAGTTTATATAGTATAATTTTAATAAAATATAATTATGGATTTGGAAATTTATAATATCTCAAACATCAGGACAAAAAAGCTTAATGAGAAAATGCAAGATTTCCTAAGGTACATGGCAAAGACAAACAACACGTCAGGAAAGGAGTTAAACGAGAGATTCAACATAACAAAGAAGACAAGGTATGACAGGATCAAGAAGCTTGAAAATCTAAAGATACTCGAAGGCCTAAGGTACGTCTGGGGCTACAAGGCACTGGGATACAGGAAGGAGGTCTTCATGTTCCTAGAAGGAACTGAAAACAAGGACCTGATAGACACAGGCATAATAATGGAGATTAGGAAATTCAAGGAAGACAACACATCATTCGTCCATGCAATCCTCTATGACGAGGGGGAAGAGCAGGACCTTAAAAAGGCCCTGGAAGATAAAAACATCATTCTCTATAAGGATAGACTACTCTAATGAGAAATAAAACTATACTTTGGCATAGTAATGCTTAAATTCTTATTCTAAAGGTTATAATTACAAAAGTATCTATACCCTTGTTAACTTTAAAAAGGCCTAGCGTAAGAATTACGCAAAGGATTTTAAGTTTAGAATAGCAAGAAGTTACAAAGGTGTAGAAAAATGGGGATTTTTAAGACTTTAATCAAATTAGTAGTTTTAATAGTTGTTCTCGTGATAGCCGTTCCAATCTGTATCTATGTAATAAATGAGGCAGACAGCTACTCTAGCAACAGCAACGAGAAATCAGAATACAGCTATCCAACAGGAGTTGAGGGATTAAAAACAATTACCCATCAACAAGAAAACATACAACCAGGATATTTCTGGGCAATACCTGTAGAATTAGGATTCAATGAAAAGTTATATGCAAATGTCCAACCACAAAGTCCAATAAAGACAATGTGGATGAGTAACTGGGATTTTCAAAGATTCAAAGAAGGAAAGGGCGGATATGAATTTTATGACCTTGGAACAAACGGATCCAACGGATGGAAACGCTTGGAGTATGATGGTATAGGCACTTGGTATCTAGTATTTAACAACGACACAAATCACATGAAAACAGTAAATGTAGAGCTTATATTTACAATAATATAATTTCTTTCTTTCTGTATCGTATATTATTCCACACCTTCTAAACGGAACGTCTATCCCAATCTTATACCCTACTACCTTCCCTGAGTATGGATTTGGAATTATCTTTTGAATAAAAAAGCACATGACTTTCACCTTAAATTGTGATGGGGTAGGAAGGATTTGAACCTCCGACGAAGCGTCCTATCATTCTATCCTGGCTGAATTACTACCCCACTTTTTATTTAACCCTATACACTTATAAGATTGTAATAATTTAGAAAGTAAGGGTTAAGCTTAAAAACATTCTCGCCCAAAGAAAACTTGGAGGAATTCAATGGGTATCGAGGTTTTAAGCTTAGATAACTCTAAGCAAGGGCATGACTTAAATGGTTTTTCCCACGTCCTTTTCGAGTTTGAATCAGGACTGTTTGAGCTCCAGGTATTTGAAAGGGAAGAGGCCCTAAAGGTCTGGGAAGAGATGCCGGCAAGGGATAGGGCAAAGATAGCCCACATATACGCCTGCAAGATGATTGTTTAAGAAAAAATTTAAAATTTATTTCTTTTTTTTAACAGAATAGTTGCTGCTGCAGCTTCTCAAAATAGAAGAAAATTATAAAATTAGTTCTCAAATCTTCCAAAGGGTATTATTACCCTTAGCTTTTTCCTGAAGTAGGAAAAGCGATTAATCCCGCAAACAGAGACAGCAAGCTTGGAAGAAAATCGGACCATAGATTAGAACTCCTTGAATTTTCCCCAGGGCCCTCTAAAAAGACTCCCTGAAATCTTAACACCCTTCTTAGAAATCTTATTCATTGTAGATTCTCTCATGACAGAGTGCTGCAAATTTCCCTTCTCGTTCTTGAAATTTACTTCCATGATAGGCTCAAAGTTCTTTCTCCTAAGCTTGGGCATTTTAAGTCTAGCCACCTAATCACCAATCCCCTTTCCGATTCCATCTAGGATCATGTCCACAACAGACTCAACTACAGGAGTGCCAAGGACCTTGTCCAAAGGCCCCTCTATGAAGTCAAGACCATTATGAAACATGTCAAAGACACCAAAGAAATGATTCAAGAGCCCCAGTGCAACGCAGAATGAAAAGGCCATTATGAGGGCCTTTACAATGCCGAAGACCCCTCTCTTGGAATTCCTAAATCCTTTGAAGGTCTTGGAATTATAATTTGTACTGTAATTGGTGCTAAAGTCTGGATTTCCCTTATAGTCGTATTTCTTTGAAAATGTGAGGTACATGAAAAAGAGAATGCTCGCTATAATTGAAAACATGATGGCAAGGAAGGCATAGAGCATCCAGCCTTCAAGCTTTGATATCGAGGCAAACACAATGGCTATGACAGAGCTTAGCGTGCCGAGTACAGGTATACCAGTATCAGCCGCAGCCTTTGCGCTTTTGGAAAAAAGGAAATTATAAAATAATTTCATCCTCACCTTATCAGCCCCATTATAGCGTTAAATATCTGCTGAAAGAGCGGAACGACAGGCTCAAAGCCAAGCTTAAAGGTAAATCCAATCCCTCCCACCATGCAGAGCAGTACGCAAACAAGGTATATGGCAAAGAAGCCAAAGGGAATGTTAAACACAGGATTCCCAGGGCATACGATATAGACCCAGGCAAAGAGCACAAGGACCCCAGATAGGGCAAGATATGTTGTGGTGAATCCTACAAATATAGGTATCACGGCAACGCCAGAGAGCATCATCAGGAGCACGAAGAGATTAGCGAATCGCTCGGCCACCTTGAATGAGCCACTAGTCATCAAGTAAAAGAAGTTAAAGATCATGTTGACAACTTCGACCATCAAGATGTAAAACATCGGCGTAGAGGCAAAGGCGCCAACAGAGCCCTTAAGCGTATAGCCACCATACTTTCCAATGATAAACCACCCTATGAAGAATAGGAAGACCATACCCATCTGGGTGAATCCAAAATATATGGACTGATTCAACTGTGCAAATGGGTTTACAGCAGCAAAAGCCCCGGACTGGGGGCCAATGTTAAGGCCTCCCTTCAATACAGGGCCAACTTTGCCAAACATTGAGCCTCTCGAGCCACCTCCACCTGAGGATGAGCGAGAGGACATGGCCTTAGTCCTATCTTCCATGTTCTTAGCCTTAGCGGCATACATATTAGCCTGGGCTTCATAGAATCTGGATTTCTGATCCTGCATAGCAGAAGAATAAGGATTTTTCCCGTCAACAGTAACATGTGAAGGGCTAGCCTCTTTCATGTTAATCTGCTTCTTTGAGCCACCGGCATAAACAGCAAATCCCGCAAGGTCGTCATTTGAGTCTTTTTTGGAAAACGGCATTTTCATATTAGGCATTTTCAAATCAATCACCCCTCCTAAAGAGGAAAATCATAACGACAATCCCTATTACAATAATCACAGGGATTCCCCAAAGGGAACTGGACAGGAATCTTGTAACACCAGATAGCAGGGAGCCGCCAGAGGAAGCGCCACCTGTAACAGTCTTCACGATAGATTCAGCAGTCTTGGAAACAGTGGAAGTTACACCCTTCCAAACATCAGAGGCAACAGAAGTTAAAGATTTCCAAGCACCTTTACCTAAGTCCTCAGCAGCTTCAAGAGCCTTTTCAGCAGTTTCTTTGGCCTTCTCAGGAACATCTTTAAAAGGAGAGGTCAAGGTTTCCCATACCTTCCCTAAAAAGGTCTTGCCTTCTCCAGAGTCACCACTACCACCATTAGAATTGCCACCAGAGGCAACAAACTTAGAGTTAGCATATAAATCAAGAGATTTAGATTGCCCATTCATGCTATAGGTAAGCAAGCAGTGGCCAGTAATGTCCTTGTTAGAAAAAAGCGTGCCTAAATAAAAATTCTCAGTAAATCCATTGGTGCCAGAAGATAAGGCAAGACAATGAATAAACTTATTTTTGAGAATATTTTCAGACCCCAAATCAACATCAACATAGGTATCAAAAGAAGGAACGTTGACACCAGATGAAGGAACAGCGGTAACAGTATAGCCAGCCTTAGCACCATAGTTAGGAACAAAGTCGGCAGCAGTATATTTATCCTTTGTAAATTTAAAAATCCAAGTTATCCCATCCTGTTCGACAACTCCAATGCCATCTCCAGTATAATCACCATTGTCAATGTCAGCATACCCTATCTGAAGGGTATCTGTACCAGTCGCAGTATCAGCACCCTCTATGAACTGGACTGAGACGCTATATGTCTGATTTGTGGCAAAAATAGCAGGGTAATCACTCGGTATGATGTCAAACTCTGCTACATTATTGTCATCGAATTCAAGCTTTAGAATGTTCTTACCATTAGTGCCGATATAAACGCTGTCCGCGTTATCAGGAAGCACTTTATCAGTACCATCCTTCAGGAGGTAAGCTTCACCAGTGACTTTATCGTTCAACTGGACCAATGAGGGCTCCAGCTCCAATACAGCAGTATAAGTCGCACAGCTACCGCAGTCAGCAGCACAGGTAGAACAATCCTCAGTCCCATTACAGGTTCCATCCCCACAAGTTGGAAGGGGATCTCCTGTAAGAGGATCAACAGAATCGCCTATATCATGCTCCCACACGCTAGCAGAGTCAACGACCATAGGGCCTCTAAAATAGACATGAAGATAAACTTGGGAATTTGGATAAGCCAATCCCATAGCAGAATACATATCACTAAGTTTAGAGCCATTCCAAACCCCAGAAACTAAATCGACACCATACAAATGATAAAAATTAGAGTTCCACCCATCGGCTCCAGCTTCTGAATGTAAAATAATGGCTTTATAAGTAGTACCCGCAGAATCTCGAGTCTCTACCTTAACATAAGCCCCATCAGAAACATTAGTTACAACCCAAGAGATAGTATAATCTTTTGTAGCAGTAGTAATAGAATTTAATTTATAAGTGGTATTTTTATATGTAGGAACAGCATATTTATCTGAGGCTAGAGTAAATTTTCCCCCTGAATATGTTCCAGTATAGCTCCAACCATCAGAGTTGGCATCCGCAGTAGGATTCTCAAGAATTTGAGTAGAGGCGGAGATTACGGGAACAACAGAAACAAAAAGACTAGCCAAAAGCAATCCGATTAACATCAAAATAATTTTTTTATTCAAATAAAAGACCTCCATAAAATTATATTGCTTATTATTGGTTCTATATTGATTAGAACACCCAATGAGCCAAAGGCTAGGCTCAAATAGGGATTAACAAATGAAAGGGCCATCATAGCGACAAAGTAAAACAAGAAAATTGTCATGTCCTGGATTAAAAATCCAAGGTAGCCGAACTGAGCCACAAACATAGCACTTATAGTAGAGGATTCATAGAAGTTCCCAGTCTCCATCATGGCTATTGATATGCCAGTATCGACAAGAGATAGTACAAGTATGGTACACGCTAAACAGAATAGGGCAACAGCAGTTCCGCTTCCATAACTGGACCTTTCAAGCTCCATTTTTTAACACCTTTAAAAAAAATAAAATTAAGGAGATCCTCCTTAATCGGTGTTAGTCTCAGAGAACAGGTTGTCCCCATTGTTTAGATAGTCAGTTGCGCCAGTTGGATTTAACTCGTTAATAGCCATTGTAATTGATGCATTGGCATCAGCGCCGCTCTTTCTTGTAGCGGTCCAGGAAAGGGTCTTTGTTCCGTTAATGTTACAGATTGTGTACCACTGGCCAGTAGCAAACTTGTTTACATTCTGGCTTATTCCGTCAATAGAGAATGTGACTGAGCTAATCTCGCTGTTTGAGGCGTTGCCATCAGTTATTAGCATGACGACATTATCCTTGTATGTTGAGACAACTGTAGTGCTCCAAGAGGGAGTTCCATTTGAAGCCGCATTGGTAGTTGTGGTAGAACCAGACTCAACTATAGAACCAGCCTTTTCAACAAGAAGTATGATTTCCTTATCATCGTCAGCGTCATAAACTTCACGCTTGTACTCAATGTATTTCCAGCATGCCTTGTATCCGCTTGGCTCTGTATAAGCCCAGAATCCCTTACCGTCAAAGTAAGGTGATGGAGGGAGCTCCTCCTTACCGGCAAGCTCTACAGAGGCGCCGGACACATAGCTAATTGATGTGATGGCCTTCTCAGTCTCCAAAGAGGGATACTGGTACTTCTCGCCAAAGGCATAGGTTGTGGAAGCCACAGCAGCCTTTGAATCAGCATCAAGCACCTTAACATTATAGCCCGCAGGATAATACGTATCCTGGGTAGCAGATCCTCCCCCGCCGTTATTAGAAACATCAACATTAACGCCAAACTTGTCACCAAGGGCATTTAAGCCAGCATAAATGCCAACAGCAAGAACAGAACAGCAGACGACAGCAATAAAACCAATTGCGATGACACCTTTTCCCTTGGCCTTCCTGTCTTTTCTAAAGCGGAGTTTTAATTTTTCTTTAATCTTTTCCTTAAAAGACATAGTTACACCCCAAGCCCAGAGGACTTGACATAGGCTAAAACTACACCTTGGTATATAAATCTAACCAAATTTTCTATACTTTTATATAAAAAAGTTAGGTTTTCAACACCAAAGGACATTTCCCAACATAGAGGAACGCCTTGATCTTCTTTATGCTGTGCAGCATAATGCATTTTCTCCGGGCATAGAAAACAAACTCGATGGGGCACGGGGAATCAGAAAAGCTCTCAAGCAAATCTTTCCGGGACTGGCATATAAATACCCGAATGAGCTTTCCCCTTCCCATCTCCTTCACATAAGATACTATCAATGAGCTGTAATCGGTCAATTCGTCCCTGAATCGCCTTGAAGGCGCAGAAAGCTTAAGCTCGTCAAGTATGACAACAGGGTAGCACTCAGGGGACCTTTTAACATGCTCAAACAACTGATTCAAGAGAAGGCCGTAAAGGGTGAATCTATCCATGTCAGGCTGAACAAAGGAGAAAACATAAATCCGGCACCTGTTTTCAGGAAGGAACAACTCCTTAAAATCAAATCCATCTGGAGAAAATAATCCCAAATGCTCCAATCTTTCAAGACCACTCAAAAGAATTGAAAGGCTTTTCTTGTTTTCAGGATTCATATAAGAATTTATTCTCTCTTTAAGGCCGTAAATTGATATCAGCGTAAGCTCCCTAAAGGCCCTCTCAAGATATCCTGTGTATTGGGCATTGGGATCAAGCTTTGAAAGCCGTATCACAACTTCAGGAGTTAAAATGCTTTCCTTAAATTGTAGAGAGTCGGTGACCTCATAATAAGCTTTGTCAGATTCAGAATACTTCAAGAGGTAGTGGGCAGGGACAAACACCCTAGTTTCAAAAAAATAGGGCTTGTAAAAACTGTTAAAGTTGTTTGAGCCCCTGTAATCGCCCTTAAGGTCAAAGAATATGAGCGGCTGATTATGAAAAAGGGAAAGCTTCACCCCCAAAAGAAAGGCAAGAAAGTTCTTTCCACTCCCTGAATCCCCCTCTATAAGTATTGACTCGTTATGGCTTTCAGACCTGTCAAGCAAGGGATATTTAAGCTTCTGTAAAGATGGCATACCATCAATAATCACATTTCCAACAGGAAGGCCTAAAAATTTAGGTTTCAAGACCTTAAGCTTTCGCAAGGGCACCATAAGTCTCACTTCCCAAAACAATGGAATCATCAGGATTGTCCTCTATGTCCCTCTCAAGATCCTCAAGATAGCTCATGAAGGACATGAGGCTTCCCGTAAGGTGATTGACGGACTGCGAGAGCTCAGAGCAAAGGATGTAAAAGTTACGGATGTTCAAGGCATGCCCAAAGACCTCCTTTTTGGTGTATAAAACACAATTAGAGGTAAAGATGGAAAATCTATTCAATATGGAGCGGAGCTCACTAGCCCTGTCAAGACATAGGCCATGCTCAATGTAATTTGTGAAGAATCCCTCAAATACACCAACTTCAGATGAAAGGTCGCCAAGCAGCTTTTCCAAATAAAGGAACTCCGCAGGGGATAGAACAATATACATATAGTTTCGTATCTTCCTGTCAATTAAATCGTCATGCTGATTTATCGTTACCATTTTCTTTGAGAGTATTCTTATCCTCTTTTGCTCCGCCTTGAAGAGCATTATCTGAAAGAGCGTCTTTTCCATTCTCTCCCTGGCTTCCATTACCGCCTGGTACTTCATCAATCAAATCAACCTCCAGTTTTGTTATATCGGTCAAGGTCTTAATCTTCTGAGCCTCCTCAAATATCTCTGAAATCTCCTCCATCTGCCGGCTTACAACAGCTTCAGGTATGGCACTCCTTAAGGCCTCCAAAAACTTATCATGTAGAAACGTCATGCCACGAAGGGCCTTTGACCTGTTGACAAACTCAACATAGTTAACAATCTTCCCGTCAGCATCCCTGTTGTCCCTCACAAACTCATTTAGATCAGAAATAGCCCACCTCTGGACATATATGAATCGCATGTTCAGGGGCACCATAAAGAGCGTAGGATTAAAGGGATTTGTCTCCCCAACAAAGTCTGCAAGGATCATAATGCTCTCGTTCCCCCAGCTCATGGGGGGCACATCGGTAACATAGCAGACATAATACATTCTGCCACGCTTAAAGAAAAGATCATACATCTTCTTCAAGAAGAAAGGGCTCCTATCAGGGGGAAAATAGTAAAACATCTGTAGATTGACAAACTTCCCATTAATGGCTATGGAAAAAGGAGATGTCACAGGAATGCCCAAGGCATAGCTCCTGTGCTCAGAGGTCATAAGATAATGATACATGCTATCCAAGCTTACCTATATTGTTTTGAAGCACGTCCAAATTAGGGCCGGCAGATACTGCATTCTTCCTGGAGCGAAGGAGAAAGATAATCCCCCCAATTATGATAATGGGAACTCCAATCATCCCGGCAAGTATTGAAAGGGCAACTATCGGGCTCATCTTATTGTCGACATCAATGGAGTAGTCAGCAGAGCCATAGTTGGGGTAATTTGCAGACATCTCGATGGTAAAAACATCGGATTCATCGAGGTCAGGAACTACCACAATAGAGCCGCTCTTCTTGTTATAGCTCATGTCGCCAATCTCTACCCTGATAGTGGTATCCTCAATCAGGAGCCCGTCAGTTGTCTTTAGCTTAACTGTAATCCTATCCCCCGCCTTGTAAACGTCCTTCTCAGGAGAGACCTCAATATAAAGGCCTTTCTCATACTGCGGCGCGGTATCGCCCACGACAACATTAAAGCTCTGTGAGCCAACACCAACTGAGTAGGTGCCCTTGTTAGTTGTCGGTATCTCAACATAATAAATGGTCTTTCCCTGATCGTCAACACCCATAGAGGACTTTAGGCCGACACCTGAAAAGGTGAAGTTGACAGGAGTATAAGTATAGTAAAGAAGCCTTTCCCCCTGGTCAACTGTGACAGATGAAGCGGATGCCTTTGTCATCTTGTAGTACATGAAGCTTTGAGTCTGTTGTGTTCCTCCGCCAAAAGGATTGGAGCCAAATGGATTGGTACCTCCCGTATTTGTTTGACCAGAGGAAGGATTTATGTAAATCGGAAGCTCCGAGGGCATAACGGAATTACCAACCCTAATCCTTCCCCTGATCTGGTTTGGAGGTATTTTGGACGGAATATAGGACAAAATGATATTGATGGATTCCCCAGCGCCTATGAAAGTCTTGGGGAGAATGCAGGTGAAATCATCAGAATAGGACTCATCATCAGAAAATGAAAATGTGACGACTAAATTGTTCACCTGTTTTGAGCCGTAATTCTTCAAAATGAGGGTCTCATCCTGCTGGGTACCACCAGTAAACATAATCACCCCTGCGGTGCCGCTACTCCTAAGAAGGGAGAGCTCATCTTGATTTACAGTATCAGAGATGTCATCCCAGCTCTTTGAAACATACTGATCCTCATTCTTATACCATACAGAAATTTTAGCCATCTTCAGATTAGAAGAGGCATAAACAGAATTAAACTGAATCTTAATGTCCTCATGAGGGGTAACGGTCTCCTCATATTTCAAGATATCATACATGAGCCTTTTCCAATTCCCCTGGCCCTGATCCTCAGATAGCTCAATAGTGACAGACATATTGGCCTCCTTTTCGGCTGGAATTATCTCAACAAGCCTCAACCTATACTGATTGAATGTTATGAAATTGCCAGGCTCTATCCAGTCATTAAAAATAACATAGTCAGGAGCACTAGCCACCACAGGAACAAAGCTAGAAACTGCAAGGAAAACGAGAAGAAAGGAAAGGAGCTTCATTTTATCAGCTCCAACTGTATCTTTAATGAAAATCTTTCCCTATAAAGAGAATCATACTCTTTTAGCAAAGTATTAATACGTGAGCGAAGCTCAGAAAGCTTTGAATCAATAGCGTAAAGATTATCTTCAAGCTCTAAAACTGTAGGGTTCATTTTGGACCCTCCATAAAGCTAAGCAAAGAACTTTGATTCGAATAAGTCAAAGAGCCTTTCTCATAATGAAGATAAAGAAAGTCAGATTGGAATTTAACAGGGCCTTTGACATTGGACAAAAGTTTATTGCACTTTTTGACCAAGGAGGCCAAGCCTTCAGGAGTCTGATCAGAGAAGAACTCTTTTTTCCTTGAAATGTAAAAGTAAACTTGATATTTGGGCAAAGGAACTTTAGGAGCTCCAATCAAAGGGGAGTAGTATTGGGAGATTCGAAGGAGATAGTTTAAGGACATCTAGAGGCCCCCTTCTTCCTCAAAAGAACAACGAACAAAATTAGTACCACTAAATCTACAAGTAGAACAATGAAAGGAACAAAGACGGCATAAATCAAAAGAAATATCTAGGCCATCTTTAGGACAAAGTACTCTTTTGAAAATAGGTACAACTCTCATCTTTACCCCTCCGCTTCAATTTCTAAAGTAGATTGAGAAAGCATTGAAGAAGCGCCCTTTCTAAACCTCTGATTTGATTCAAGATGCAACATGTCAAAGTCTTTTTTTATCAGGGCATTTTCAAGGGATAGGTCATTCCTGAGGGATATAGGTATATCCCTTTCAAGCATCTCCTTATTGGCCTTAATCTGGTACTCCCTCAAAGAAAGCCTATTTGACAGCTCAAAGTCCTTAAAGTCGCTATAGGCAGTCCTTAACATCATGAGCCCTCCTGTAAAGCTCCTTGTTCCTCAAGCAGGCCTGCTTAACTATGTCGTCAATCTCATCGTTTATCTCTTCTAGGCACTGAAGGTGAAAGAGTGCCTTTTCAGTAAGGTACTGCTTTCTCTGGTACTCTTTCGGATTGTAAAAGTGACGGTTCTTATCAGGATCTATTGAGGAGCAGAAAATATCAAGAGAGCTCATGGAAATCACCAGAATACTTCTTTGACTTGAATCCCTTCTTGGCAAAGAAGGCCTCTATATCACAGATGTTGATATCGGTATTGTCAGAATAGATAAATCGAACGTGGATTATATTAGGCCTCTCCTTATCCTTTCGGATTGAGAGCTTGTGGCCAGAAGGAGACTCCATAACTAGGAGCTCCTTTGAGGGAGAAAAAATAGAAATAAAAATCCCTCCTAGTTAGAAGGGCCCTGGGCTTTAGATTCAGTCGGATTGATCTTCTCCTTAAGCCCGATTTTCTTAAATCTTGAATCTTCAAAGGTCTTTGGATTTATGTAGTAATTGTCGTAAAGCCTCTTTGTATTGTCCTCAAGGGTCTTTTCGACCTTTGTGAAAAAGGCTGGAACGTCAACGATATAGAGTTTTCCATTGTTCTGGACCTCATTGGCTATCTCCTGAATTATTGGAAAGGTAGAAAGGTCAAAAGGCTGACCACCTTTAACAGAATTGTCCTTGAACTTTATGTCAATATAGACAGGTTTTCCATCCCTCTTGAGCTGGACGCCTTTATCGTCAACTAAAAATCCTTTGAGGATCACAAAGTCAAGGTCTGTATTCTTGACATAGGACTCACCGTCACCAATCGAAGTGGCGACAGAATAGATTCCAAGATTTTTCAGAAAAATTTCTTTTCTATCCAAAGTTTTTGAGCCGTAATTGGCCTTCTTAAAGGAAACATCCGCAAGGGGTATCTCCACATTTTTTGGTATTGAACCCATGTATTTCACCTAATTTGTGCATATTTTCAAGGCACTAAAGGAGGTTTCCTAAAGGTGTAGAGAAGTAATCTCCTTTAGTACAGTATTGATAATAAAACTATACCTTTATATAGTTTTTCTATTAAAAACTACACTTTCAAGAAAGAAAGGGCAAAAACACACAAAAGCTAACGCTTTTTCCCAGCCAAACGGGGCCGTTGTCCAAAGGCCAATGAGGCCCCCCCACCCTAAAGATGACCGATTAAAAGAGAGGTATTAGAGGTTTTTTTCGTAATCTCTAGTTATAAAATAAAAAAAAAGAGATTACGCTCCCGATCCCAAATCCCCACCAGCCCCATTCCAATTTAACGGACGTTACGCTGCCCTCCCCGGCTTTCTAGCTAAATTAGGAATCCTCTAATCATCTCCTCCCTTTTTTTGGGTCAATTTGCTTCAACTTTTCTAGAGCTTTTTCAAGAACAACTTTTTTGACAGAATATTTTCAGGACTCAAAAGACCAGTTAAGGCAAACGAGTTTCCGTTATCCAAAGGCAAGCGGTAAAAATCGGCTTAATATATTTTTAACGAAAGGGTAGGACAAGCTACCCTTTCTTACTGCGCCGATTTTTGTTTTAAGTACTCAATGCCCAATATATTAGGGGTGGCTGGCCACCCCACCTAGGGGTAATAAAGGATTATGGCTTTTAGTTCAGTAAAATTAGTTGCAATTAAATTTAAATATCCCTATCGGGAGTTTTGTTATTGCAATAATTTTACTTTGTGAAATGGACATTTGTAAAGGCAAATTATGCAGGCCTTAGAATGAAACTAAGAGATCTAAATCACAAAGATGAACAAATGTTTAAAACAAGGGAGGCGGGGACGGGCCCCGCCTTTCATTAAAATATAAAAAATGACAACAAATAATTAGAATAATAGTTTAGATAAAATAAACATATAAACTTTTGGAGTTA
>CALBTS010000991.1 GCA_937968035.1 uncultured Methanomethylovorans sp. | reverse complement strand
GGTTTGCTGTCCCGAAGGAAGAGAACCTGCTTCCTGCGGCCCGGACCTGACCTTTATATAAGGATTTTCAGAGCTGAGAATAGCTACGATGCCAATAGCAGTTGTCCGCTGGGCCTCATAGTTCATCTCTGTCATTTGTATCTTCTGCTCAAGGTCATCAAGGTTATCTTTATCAGCTTCATCCTTAAAGCCGCTGACAACACCTTTGTTCATCAGGTTCAGATCAATGGTCACCGTGTCCCCACGGGAATACTCGTTATCACCTATCAGAGTAGCAGTTACATTCGGTCCTCCGTAGACCACATAGTAATTCTCATCAAAGTTGAAGAATTCCGGTAACTGTGCATATGCAGGTGTTGTAATGTTAATTACCAGAAATAGAAATGCTAGAACATTGATCATATTTTTAAGGCAGTTCATTCTATCCCTCTGTTCTTTTGGTTCATGCTCCTTAATATGTTGCTAGATATCAACACTATCAATATAATGATGAAACCGGCAATTGCAATACCGGTTATGCTAAATTTGTCTTCAGCAGGTATGAGCTCTACATCCACTTTCATATTGCCCGAATATGAGATCTCACCGTCAGTATCTGTGTATTTGATCTCACTGTCAAGTCCATAGGTCTTTACCACAGCTGCACGCTCAGCAGAGATCACAAAGGAAGCTGTTTTGCTGAAACCTGGATCTATGGTACCAAGGGGTTGCATAGACCTGTCACAAGAGAGAGGTTTCATGGCAACGATCCTGGCAACAGCATCTGTGGCCGGAAGCTCCCCGGTGTTCATGTAGGTGACATTTATAGTACCTGCACCCCCTGCTGAAAGATGCCCTGAAACATCGATGACATCTAATACGGGTTCAGGTTCTATGATCATTGGAATTGTAAGGGTTTTATTTGCTGCCTGGTAATAGGTCGCATGATCCATGTCAGGCTGGCCAAGCACAGCTGCACTGCCCACGGTCATCCGGGTGTCTTTTTTGTATTCATATGTTAGGGGCAGAGCCAGCATATACACTCCTGCAGGTGCTTTGTCTGAAACCCTTAGCGTAAAGACCAGAGGATCATCGGGCAATTGCCCCGGAAATACCTCTTCAAGGGTCTGACTGCTAGTGGTCGGATCCACATCGATGTATTCAGAATTGGCTACCAGGGTGGCTTTCACACCATAAGCAACGGTACGAAGGGATTCGTATTCCAGTTCCTTTATGGCAAGAGCCTGTTCCGTCTCAGAAGTGCCAACACCTTGAGCACTCTTTGCACCGTATAGTACACCTCTGTTGGAAATTACGATCTTTATATCTCTCGTTTCCCCTCTTTTCAGTTCCATATCTCCGAGCACCGAAACATAAAGGTCCGGTTCTCCGTAGCCTGTGTAGAAGTTTGTCGTGTGCTGGTATGCAGTTGGCAGGAACTCCTTTGCAGAAGCAGGGCATACCTCCACAACTGAAAAAGCGCTGAGCACAACAATAAATGTCAGAACGAGAGCAAAACGTGTGAAAACTTTTATTCCTAATGTATGTTTCATGCGGAGATGACCTCCATTACCCTGACATGATCATTATCCATGTTTTTCATTCTCTTCTTCAAGATCCTCTGTTCCCTGTGCTTGTCCAATAAGACCAACACAGGCGGGAATACAACGAATGTAGCGAACAACGCCAGCGTTACATCGATGACCGTAATGAAACCAAAATTGCTTGTCATACTGAAAGGAGAAGCTATCAACGCAGCAAAACCAAAGACCGTGGTAAGCCCTGAACTTACAATAGCTTTTCCCATCTTGATACTTGCCTCATGCATGGCTTCTTCAGGAGTGGCGCCTTTGTCCTTCTCTTCGAAATACCTTTCCATCATAAGGATAGCATATTCCGAACCTACCCCAAGGATAAGCGCACCAAGGGTTGCCGTCATGGGAGTGTATTCGAGGCCCGTATAGTACATGACACCTCCGGACCAGCCCACAACTATCAACATCGTAATGACCGGAGTGAGAGCCTTCAGATGGTCTCTGTAAATTACCAGGAGTCCTATGAACACAAAGACTATACCCAGCATTGTCATCAGCATGCGGCCTGAGGTAAGTGCATCGATGACCTCAAAGAACACCACTGAACCACCGGTGATCGTAACAGTGGTACCGGGAGGTGGCGGGAACCATTTTAGATCTTCTTCGACAGTATCGGAAAGCTCTGATATGCCTTCAAGTCCCAATTCCCCCATGGCATTCCCGATATTGAGATCGAGCACCATTATGTTCCCGCCATGGATATATCGTTCTTTTTGGGTATCTGACATCCGTGCATACAGATGCCGGACTTCCTCTTCACTGTCCGGGATCTTTCCCCCATTCATTTCCTTTACAATGGACACTATGCTGCCGGACCCATAGATATGGGACCTGCCTTCGACCTCATGCTCTGCAAAATCATCCATCCAATACAGAAGATCCGGATCTGCATTGTTGTCTGTTTTGATCACGAGGTTGATTTCCTCATTACCACCCAGTATGCTGCCCAGATGTTTCAGATCCAGTAAAGCCGGCATATCCTGCGGGACAAAGGTCTGTACATCAGTCTGTAGCGGAACCATGGTGTCCACATACATACCACCTAAACAGGACAATCCTGCAACTATGAGAATGATCCATGGATATTTTAGTGTGAAGGCAGTGATCCTTCCAAGCATACTATCCAGCATATCAGGCTGTACATTATTGCCGGGATGATCATTCTTCTTGTGGAAGTTACCGTTTTTCAACTGCTTCCTGACATCTGCACGGTGCAGGGAATAGATCACCGTCACTCCCATAAAAAGAGCTGATAAAAAGCACATCACTATACCTATAAGCAAGAGCTTTCCAAAATCCTGTATCATAGGCACTACAGATGTGAACAGGGAAATGAATCCTAAAGCAGTGATGATCAAAGCTATCAGCACTGCAGGGCCAATGTGTTTTATAGTTTGTATTACAGCCTCTGCAGCATCTTCTCCTTTACCAAGTTCTTCCTCTATGCGGTTATGGAACTGAATAGCATAGTCTATCCCAAGGCCGATCAGCACGGGAAAAGCTGCCATGGATACCATTGTCATGGGTATCTGCAAAGAACCCATTGCACCGAAGGTGAATATAATGCCAAGCAGCACGATAGGAAGAGGAAGCAATCTCCATCTGACGTGCCTGAATACCAGATAAAGTACTATCACCATGAGTATGACCGATATGCCAAGCAAAGGCCCCATGCTTGAGTTCATCTCATAGTTGAGCGCGATGTTAAAAGCGGGATCTCCGGTCACTATTATACCATAATCCGGGGGAAACTCAGCGAAAGCAACAGATGCTTCTGTTTCCCTCAGTATTTCTTCCTGCATCTGGTCCGTGGCACTGCCTTCTATTACCACTGACATGAAGGCATGGGTCTCATCCGGCATAAGGGCTGACGGCATATATGAAGCGACTATGCTTTTTATTGTAGCTTCATCGTCAGGTATTTCTGACTTTCCTGTCATTTCATAGTTGGCTTGTTTTATTACAGTGGTAGGAGAAGTTACTTCAATGACCCCAGGTATGTTCTCAGCAGACCGCTGGGCTCTGTCCAGGGCTTTGAGAAGTTCAGGATTTGTGATATCTTTACCCTCGATCATTACAACAATGGACTGGGTACTGAAGAGTTTCAAATAGAGGTGATCAAAATCCTGATATAGCTTGGAGGTCTTTTCCACGAAAGTGTCAGTCCCTGATCTCATTTCAATGAGCTGGGCTCCCTGCAGGGAGAGGACTATTAAAAGCAACGCAATCAGCACTATAGCCGCCGAGTTGTCCTCGATGAAGAACCC
>CALBTS010000990.1 GCA_937968035.1 uncultured Methanomethylovorans sp. | reverse complement strand
GAAATTCTCTATGTCTGAGTCAGTGCAGTCAGCACGGCGTGCAGAATTGTTTTTACGGTACACTTTGGGCTTGGCTGGGGGTTTGTAAAGCAGGTGGTGAGGGCCCGATAAAACTAGAACCAAAAATATTTGTAATATTAGACAAGTGGGGTAATGAGAATAGATGAGACAGACAATCAAACGGGGAGTAAAAAAAATCATCAGCAATTCCAGCATCATGGGATGTTTAGGCTCACTTCGCCCTGCAGGGGTTGTGGTGTTACGTTATCATTCGATTCTTGAAAACCCCGACACCCTTAATCGATTGATAGGACCAGGTATTGTCCATAGTGCGGATGCGTTTGAATCGCATATGCGATTACTTGCAAAATCATTTACACCTGTAACAATGGATGACATTTTGAGCTTTGCAGCCGGAGATACGAAAATACCAACGCGTGCCGTGGCGGTTACGTTTGATGATGGATTTGCAGATAATGCCGAAGTAGCAGCGCCAATAATGGATACATATAAGATTAAGGGAGCCTTTTATGTTACCACCGGATCAATTTCACCGCAGCAGCTACCTTGGTTTTTTCGGGTGAGAAGGGCATTCCATGTTACGCAGGAGCGTGTTTGGACAAGCCCTTTAGACGGTACGGCATTCGGACTCGACGACCCGATACAGAGAAGGCAGGCTTTTTTACAGGCAAGTAGGCATTGTGCAGTTCAAAACCTGTCTGATCAACATACATGGATAAATATTCTTGAAGAACAGCTTGCAATAGAGAAGACGGATAGTGATTTGAGTCACATGATGACTGCAGATCAAATTAGAAAATTGTACAATAATGGTCACATTGTGGGCTCACACACCGTATCTCATCCGAATGTAGCTCATATACAGGAGAAAGATGTATGTATAGAGATTGAAACATCAAAAAATGTATTAGAAAAAATAGTTGACAACCCAATTGTCCATTTTTCATATCCATCACCCATTCTCCAACCACACTACAATATAACTACTACTGACATCTTGAAACAATTTGGTTATAAAACAGCTGTTACCTGTACCCATGGTGTTTTCAGCCAGGCCGATAATCCTTTGCTTTGTAAGCGTATTGTTGTCCCTGAAAGCTCGGAGGATTTAAAGTGGGCCATAGAATCTGTCTTGGTTACCCAATAACTAAGGAGCCAGTCAGTGCAAGAGCTTAATGATTGTCAGATCAAGACTTACAGTTCAGCAGATCGAACTCAGCTACAAGAATTTTTCGATTCCGTTTGGACTCCTCCCCCGCTTGAGAAATCACAAAACTGGTTCGAATGGAAATTTAGAGACGATCCAAACAGTGGGCAATCTGACACGCCGCTCTTAATTGCTTGGTTAGGAGAAAAAGTTGTAGGTATCATAGTATTAGTGCCGACACCTCTTTGGATAAGAGGGCAGATTTTTCATGTAGCCTGGGGCAGAGATTTTTTTGTCAATCCAGAATATAGACGTCATAAAATAGGCATCCAATTGATTCATGCATGGGGACAACATTTCCAAGCAGCGCTTGGGTCGGGCCAATCACAGATCATGCGCAACCTGCAACTAAATCATAATTGGGTCGAGATAGCTAAAATTAGACAATATGAAAAACTATATTGGGACAAGCGACTTCTCAAACGTTCATTTGCTGAAGGAATAATAAAAGTATGTAAACGTTTCCTTGCAATGCTGTACGCTCAGCTCAAATCATTCTACCGTGCAGACGAAGTTGACGGTAGTATTACGCACTCATCCTCATTTTTGCCAGAAGTAGATGCGCTCTGGGGCTATTGCCGTAGCGAATATGACTATATCTGTCAGAGAGATTTTGACACTCTTCAATGGAGATTTACAAAGCACCCTTACTATAAATATATCGTTTCGCAGTTCGTGGATAGGAGAGGTCATTATCGAGGCTATTTGGTGACAAGGCAAGAAGGGGAAACATGTTGGCTCATTGATATACTTACCAGGAAAGACGATAATGATGCCCGTTTGGCACTAATTAGTGATGTAGAAGAGTATTATCGCAATAATGGAGTAAATAAGTTTACTTCGCGTTCCGTTTGTGTGTTTCTAGAAAATTCCTTGATTAAAAGAGGTTATGTGGCAACAACATTTGAGCAGTTTTTTTGTGTCAAGGTAGGGAAAGAGTTTCAAGCTGGAGGGGCTGGTCAGTGGTATGTAACCTCTATGGATTCAGATCTGGACAGATGATGACTTCTACCTTTTATTTTCTCAAAGCACTTTGGGCTTGGCTACCTTGGCACGGAAGGGGGTATGAAATTGTCGGCAATGCTGAAAAAAACAACTATTACCCTGAATGGGTACATCAACTCAATAAGAACAGCGGAACATTTATGACTTCGCGCCTAAGCCCATCCGCCCATGATTTTGCCAACGCCTCTGTGCCCGTAGATCGGAAGAGCGTCGTGTAGGGAAAGAGTGTAGATCTTGGTGTTCGCAGTCTCACTACAAAAAAAAAA
>CALBTS010000989.1 GCA_937968035.1 uncultured Methanomethylovorans sp. | reverse complement strand
AAAATAGCATTTGTTGTTCAACGCTATGGTTTAGACGTGAATGGAGGAGCTGAATTTCATTGCAGATTGATTGCAGAACGTATGGCTAAATATTTTGATGTGGAGGTCCTCACCACATGTGCAATAGATTATATGACCTGGAAAAACGAATATGTTGCAGGAGTGGAGGAACTGAACGGATTGAAGATCCGAAGGTTTCCGGTAGATTTTCCAAGGGACGTTTCTAAGTTCAACAAATTCTCTTCAAATATCTTTGGGAGAAAACACAGTGAAGCTGATGAAATTGAATGGATGAAACTGCAGGGGCCATATTCAACTCAATTATTTGATCATATAGAAAAAAGTAAAAAAGACTATGATTATTTTATCTTTTTTACATACTTGTATTGCACTACTTTTTTTGGTTTACCTCTTGTGAAAGATAAAGCAATATTAGTACCAACTGCTCATGATGAGCCGCCAATATATCTATCGATATTCAAGTCACTATTTAATATTCCACAGGCCATAATTTACAATACTGAAGAGGAAAAAAGTTTTCTAAACTCAAAATTCAAAAATGAAGGCATACTTTCTGATATTGTGGGTATTGGCATTGATATACCAAAGGATATCAATGAAAATGACTTTATAGAGAAATATAATTTTGATAACTTTTTAATCTATGTCGGAAGAATTGATGAATCGAAAGGTTGCAAGCAGTTATTCGAGTACTTTTTAAAGTTTAAAAATGAAACCGGATCTGAACTTAAACTTGTTCTGTTAGGAAATCCAGTGATGAAAATACCTACGCATCCAGACATTGCATGTTTAGGGTTTGTAAATGACCAGGATAAATATAATGCCATTAAAGCTTCCAAAATACTTATAATGCCATCTAAATACGAGAGCTTATCCATGGTACTGCTGGAAGCATGGCATTGTAAAAAACCTGTTCTGGTCAATGGCCAGTGTGAAGTGCTCAAAGGACAGTGTATCCGAAGTAATGCCGGCCTGTGGTATGAGAATTACGAAGAGTTTAGAGAATGTCTTGATCTATTGCTTGCTGATGAACACCTGAGAGATCAGCTTGGCAATAGGGGAAGGAAATTTGTAGATGAGAATTATAGCTGGGAAAACATTGAGAAGAAGTACCTGGATCTGATCGAAAGAGTGACTAAGTAAAAAGGATAAAGATAGATCTGATAGTATCTCAGATCAAGTAATTGTAATATTCTGCCGTACTGTCTTTACACTTTGCGGTCCAAACCAGGTGACCCCTTCATTCACAAGATCAAGTTCAAGTACATAGTCACCTGGGTATGGCGGTGCGGTTATTTCCATTTCAACCGTTGTATTTTGTCCAGGTGAAACATCAGATGGTAAAATAGATCGTTCACTTATCCACAGTTCATTGCCATCCTGTAACCACATGCTACCTAAATAAACTGTACCTATTGGCTCAGGAGTTGAAACTTTGGATCTCCATAAAGAATGCCCATCGTTCAAAGCATTAACATATACTCTAAATTTACTCCCGGCTGGAACCGTTGAAGGAATATTATAATCTAAATATTCTGCATGTACAGAATTTGAAGAGAAACTGTCATCCAAATGATCAACTACATGGATAGAATGCTTAAAATATCTAGTTAGATTTTGTGAGTCATCAGTGATAGTAATGAATAGGTCATACTTTCCGATTGTTTTTGGTGTTTCTACATTAAAATTAACATATGTAGAGGATTGAGATGCAAGTATTAATGGAAGCATACTATTTAATGTATGTAAATCACAAGTACTATTATTGGAAGTAAATTGTATTGATACTTCAATATTTTCATAGGGCTTAGTTATATAGTCGACACTGCCATAATTGAAGAATATAGCTGAACTACGGTAAGTTTCTTCTTTTTGAACTATCCTTGGCATTGAAACAGCCACAAGATCAATATTAATTGGAGCAGGCCCTGATCTATTGAAATTAACTTCATAAACATAATCCTGATCAAAAACCTTTGTTAATGTTAAATCTTTATAGTTGTTATCAATTTCATTTTTCATATCATTCCATCGATGCTGCTCGAGATTTCCTGAATGAATGATTATATATTTAACCTTCAAGCTTTTTAGGATATTAATCGATTCATTTGAAGGAAATATCTGTAATTTTTCTGAAAACTCGAAATACTTAGGTGGAAAAAAACCACTATATCCATTCACTAGTTTTTTCCAGTGATATGTCGAATAATACATATATTTTGTATCATAATCTAAACTATTAGCACTTATATTACCAATTGGTAGTTCTACAATCGCAAAGTCACCTGATTCATTAGATAACCATTTATAAATATCTGGTATCTCATCACCTGCTGGAGTAATAGCAACAACAAATGGGACATAGGATTCAAAAATAATCACTATTGAAAACAACAATGTTATGAGGATCTTCAAACTACTGCTTTTATTATTTAGTAATTTATGCAAACCATATCCTGCCAAAATAGAAAGTGAGAGCATAACAACGATATTTAGCCTTGAAGGGACCCGCATTGAATCAAAACCTGGCAAATACTTATACAAATAGTAGTAAGGCAAATGTAGATCAATGATATTACCGAAAAAATGAAGTTTAGAACCAAGTGATAAGACAAAAGCACAGAGAGCGAGGACAACATAAAAATTCTGTATTCTTCCACCAGTATAAAATTTAATACCTGATGGTCCCGATGAACTCCTTTTAGACAGCCGGGATAAACCGATTAGCGATAATATAACAACTAAAAACCCTGGAAAAAGAGAATGTTCCCCCCAGTTTCGACTTTCCTGGTAAGGCTGTGATAATTTCCCATATAATACGTTATGTGGTGAGGTAAGGAAATAGTCCATGACGTCAGCAGAGTTAACATCGAGCTCAACTATAGATCGAGTAAATCCATATTCATGTTGTACTTGAATATAAGGCAAAGTAAAAGGTAAAATAATAATCATGCAAAGTATTGCAAAAATCACAGATTTTAAATGAAAATCGAAGTCATGCAAGACTTTATTTCTGATGGACAGATCAAATATTGACAAATAAATAAAATATAGACCCAATGCAATTGCGATGTAAAATGCATAATACCACGATGATAAAACTTGCAATACAAAAAATATGAGTAATAAAAATAAATTAGTATATGTTGTTTTATGCAAGAACTTATCCAAGTACAATAACGAAAATGGCATCCATTGTGCAGTGAGCAATTGTAGATGTCCAAGATGAGCAAACCTGTAAGTACAGAAAGCAAAAATAATCCCTGCCAAAAATGCTGAATATTTATCATTCAAATAGTGATCTGCCAGTAAGAACATTCCAAATCCCGAAAGAATAAATGATAAAATAAAAATAACATTATAAGACAGAACAGGATTGGCTGTTGCTACAATTATTGGTAGTGCAATGAAAATGTTTGCAAACAGATGCTCACTGAAAGCCAGGCTATTGTCAACAAATGGATAAAATGCATTGGCATCAAACAGATGCATAGGATCTGTTAAAATACTATGGACATCCCATGCAAGTATCCATGCATTAAGTGCTGGATCACCAAGAACTAAATTATTCTCGATATTTAAAATGAAAGGATACGTTACGATCAATGTAATAACTGTGTACAACATTATTATGATCGCATATAATCTGACTTTTTTTTGATCCATCCACATATCCATCACAAATTCTTCAAATCACTTTTTAAAAACTTGGTTGTATCAAATCCTATCATTGAGGTTGCAGGCACTCCGATCAATAAGATATATAGGTTTTTCGCCAGATGTTCTAACACAGCTATTGCCAAAGCATTATTATATCCAACATTTGCTGCAGAAAACACAGCAACTATAATTCCTTCGTAAAGACCAATTCCACCAGGAGTAGCGGGAACTATCTTGGCGATATTGGCAAGTGCAACTCCAAATATCATAAATAATATCGGCACAGAAATATTCATGCTTAAAGCTATGAAATAAAGAGTGAATATTTCGAAAAACCAGATAAGTAACGATAATAGAACAGACTTACCTAACAACAGAGGGCTGGAAAACAAATTAATTAGACCAACGTGCATTCCTTTTCCAATTGCGATGAAACTTTTTGTAAATTTAAGTGCGATCTTATTTTCAATAATGTTTAATATACGGGAAAACAAGGACATTTTCTTGAAAGAGATCAGTCCCATGAAAAGAATTAAGCAACCCCCTATCAACAATGATGCATATTTATTGATGATCGGTACTTTGAACCCAATAAATATGAAGGACATTGCAAACACTCCTGCAGCAATTAGATCCAGTATCCTGGTGAACACAATTGAAGAGAGAGATTCCTCAATTTTCATACCATATAATTTCAAATAGAGAACATTAGCTATATCCCCTATTTTAGCTGGAAGTAGTACATTGAGTGCATAACTTGAAATATGTAATAAAAATAGATCTTTTAACTTAATGTTTGCTTTGAAGTGAGCAGTTATATATTGTAACCTAAAAACCCTCAAAACCCATGAAATAGAGTAAATGAATATAGCGAATACAAATATTTTTTTGGACATCGTAGATATCAAGAGTAAAAAGTGATCAACATCTCCATAGTGAATCATAACCCCTAAGATACACAGTCCAAATAAGAATGAGATAATATGTTTGACATATTGTTTTGTGGATGACATGTTAATTTTTCCACAGTTTTTCTTCTATGCGATCTAATTTCTTAGTAAGGTAATCCATGATAAGCCCAATGGAGATCAATTGTATTGCAATAAAAATAAACAATAACGTGAGTAAAGGGTAATACGCATGTTCCAGAATACCAAACATTATTTTTTCATATAATGAAGTTACTCCAAAAAAAACACCTAAAATAATAAAAAATATGCTCGGAAGCATAATTGTCTTTGCTATCAGGGATGTTTCACGATAAGCGATCGACATTAAACCTCTAAACATTTTAGCGCCGTCTCTTATTGGTCGGAGTTTAGAGGTACCAATCCTGCTGCGATACTTGATAGGGATTTCCACTATCCTATAACCAAGTTTTGCGGCTCTGACCGTCATTTTAGTTTCATATTCCAGACTCACAGCACGCACATCTAATTTCTCAAAATATTCCTTTTTAAAAGCCCTGTAACCAGTCTGACCATCAGTGATATTAATACAACTGATATATGCTGCCAGAAGCGAAAATAACCTATTTCCGATCATATTCAGAAAAGGCATATTATTAATTCCATTCATAAACCGGGAGCCCAGTACAAGATCTGCGCCTTTTTCGATCTCATTGACAAATAAAGGTACATATTCTGCCGGATAAGTACAATCAGCATCTGAAAAAATAATTATATCCCCAGTGGCATGTGCCACACCCGTGCGCAATGCTGATACTTTTCCTTTGTTTACCTCGTGCTTGTAAACAACAACGCCGCAGTTTTTAGCAACATTATAAGTATCATCTGAAGAGCCATCATCTACAACAATAATCTCATCGACTTTGTCAATATATTCTTTAATAACTAAAGGTAACGCTTCTTCCTCATTCCATGCCGGAAGAATTAAAGATGTCTTCATCAAATCACCTTCCTTACTTTCCACTGAAACTTTTAATCGTATGTTCAAGTCCTTCACGCAGATCTACAACTGGCTCCCATCCTAAAATTTCTTTTGCTTTGCCAATATCTGGTCTTCGAACTTTAGGATCGTCCACAGGCAAATCCTTAAAGACTATCCTGGAATCACTACCAATGATCCTAATAATCATTTCAGCGAATTCCAGCACACTCATTTCACCCGGATTACCCAGATTCACAGGCTCCACATAATCTGACATCATCAATCTGTATAATCCTTCGATCAGGTCTGAAACATAACAGAATGAACGTG
>CALBTS010000988.1 GCA_937968035.1 uncultured Methanomethylovorans sp. | reverse complement strand
AACCCATTCCTGAGTAGTAGTCTCATCAAGTGCCGTTACAGTATATGTAACCGGAGAGGTAAAGTCTCTTGCCACCCCGCTAAGAGGTATCACCGTTGCGCCGTAGGACAGCGTGATGGTCGGGCTAAGAGAGGTTATATCCGCCGTATAAGCAACTTCTATCGCTACCGTATGAGCCGTGGTATTGATCGTTGCTGCTCCGGTCTGATCTGCCAAAGTGAAGGTGAGGATGTCGGTTAGGGTTGAATCAACCTGTGGTTCAGTGGCCATAACATCCATATCATAATAGAACGAAAACTCATTTCTGTCATCTGTCATAAAAGAATCTAGGAATGGAGAATACGTTGTAACATATACGGTGTCCTCATCTGGAGCAAACTTCATAAGTCTGATGTGACCATTTAGCCCCTGATAATTTGAAAATAGTGTATAAATAGTATTACCCTCATAAGTATCGGCTCTCCACGCATATCTTGCAAATTCCGAGTCATGGTAATGACCACATAACATCAAAAATAGATTCGGATTATCTTTTAAGCCGTCATAGATCAATTGACCCGAATAATCAAATACAGCCGTATCCTGACCCGAATCATAGTTTGCTATATTATGAGATGTAACAATTGCTCTACGTTCAGGATAGGCTTTTAACACTGCATCTGCCCACGCAATACCTGGTGGTTCAGCAGAATAGGTTAAATGCAATATCATAAATTCCATACCGGCAGCTTCAAAAAACTGCACATTATATTGATCATATGCACCGTAACTTCCTATATAATAATCTCGTCCCGCAAATCTATCACTACCGAAATATGTATTATAATTCTCGTAATGGAAAGCTCCATCATGATATGATCTATCGTGATTACCTGGTGCAATACCATACGGAATATTAACTGATTCAATAATATCAAATCCCCTATCTGCAAATTTCCATTCCGTAGTAGTGTTACCATCAGTCACATCTCCGTAATGAGAAACGAATACTATATTTGAGTCGATATAGTTATCACGTATCCAATATACCTGAGACATCCATTTTGCACTGTCGTCCGGCTCACCGAGATTTATATATGATTGTGTGTCTGGCATCCCTATAACAGTAAATGGCAACGGCGACTCTCTCCAACCCAAATCTGGAGCAGAATCGTAATATGGCAAATCAACGTCAGTTCCAGCATCAATCAAATCACTTTCCGAGGACAATTTCATAAAATTGGTGTAGGGCAGTCCTCCATCAATACCCCTTGAATATCTTAGTTGGGCGGTATCACGACTTACAAAATCAGCATCAGATAGTGAATATGCCGGATTCGGTAATCCCATATTGTATGAGCCAAGAATAAATGTATTAGTTTCAACATCTATATATGGGGGCACTACTCCTGCACATGAATTAAAATTAGCGGGGAATCCATATGTATAGGCATATGCTATATTGTTCTTATACACAACATGAGCAGGGTCAGTCTCACAATCAAATGCTCCGGGCCCCGACATAAACGGCAGATCATCTCTATATGAGGTATTGTTAAAGTAATACATTCTTGGGCCATAGTCTGGATTTAGATGTAGATTGACATCACCAAATCCAACCTCATTATATGCGGAAACACAATTTCGTAACCATCTTTTGCCATCAGCCAAAACAGTGCTTGCCGTTAATTTAAATCCATATCCATCACCATCATAATCATCACTGTAATAATAAATGCCATTCCCCCACGACCAACAACTATCTATTTGAAGCTGCTTCATGCTCCCTATATCAAACCCATCATCTGATACATTCCAAGCTCTGCAACTTTTAACATATGCAATCCTGTTTGTATCTGTCGCAACTCCTCTTGCTGATATAACAAAGCCATCACCATCACCACCAGCACCCGTCACATCAAGACTATCACAACATAGATAGGAGTCGCAATTCTTCAAATAAAGAGTATCAAAGCCCCTGTACCACTGACCGGCCCCGCCGATATTATGAGTAACAATTCTTTCGAACGTCATAGTACCTGTGCAGTCGGTCATACCAATGCCCATTACGTTTGCATCAGTATTAAGCATTAATACATTTCTGATTGTCAGCCCGTGAAATTCAAGATACTCGGCAACGTCTATGTTTATTCCAATATTCCCGGTCGTTGACTGACTCGCATATTGACAATCAAGAATTGGTACATTACCTTCTGCGTAGTCAGGTGGATAGGCCATATACACTATAGGACTATCATGAGTACCATTATTGCCATATCCACTATTAGGGGCAATGAGGGTTATGGGATATCCTGATACAGGTTTTGTTGTGGGATACCAAACTCCACCACGAAAATAAACGGTGTCTCCTGCATCTGCAGTTTCAAAAGCATGTTGCCATGTAGCCCAAGGATAATCTATATTTGTACCAGCATTACTATCAGACGCATTGGCGTTATATGCAACATCTTGAACATAAAAAACTGACTGTTCTGCTGCACTACCATCCCACCCAGCCATCCTTGCCAGCATCCACCACATTGCTTTACCAAGCCTTAATGCTCCGGCTTCACCTATATGAGCTACTGTTCCATCTCCAAGATTAGTATCAGTTATCGTTGGATAAGTGTGACCATTGTATGTTGCTGTGTTTGGTGTTTCAGCCCCATCATCATAACAAAGAATATCTGCATAGTCAAATAGTATCCTGTTCGGATCAGCTAATACCGAATCTCGAATCTGTTCGTAAGCAAGATATTTTAAATATCCTAGCCCTAATGTATATGAGTCGACCGGCCCTGTTGTAAAGAATACCCTAGTAAGCATATCATTGCTTTCAGCATGATCTATGTATTCTTGTGTCGCCAAGATATACTTGTTTATTGAATCAACTGCGTAATAATTACCATCCCAACACCATCCAAATCCGAATGCGGCTAATTCTGGTCCTGTTGTATTACAATAATCAAGACTAGCTTTTGTCCTAGTTAACGCTAATGGACTTACAAACCAATCTTCTTCTCCATAATCATAAATCCATCCTGTAGAATGAGTCAAGTCTCCCCAAGTTGCCCTACTGGCTCTTAGATTTGCATCTGTATATACTTCAGGTGTGCCGGATTCTACCACGCTAACCGCATAAGTAGGATCTGCTGTTTCGAGAGCTAATAAACCATATCTTACACCTTCGCTGTGAGATTCCCCGGCATAGGATAACCACATCTTCTTAACCTCATCTATATAATACTGGGGAATGTCATCATACCTGTCAACTACAGTGTGATCAGCGATAATTTGAGGGTATGCCGTAATACTGCACAGAATACATAATGCTACAAATATCCTTCTCATTATTACCATAAATTATACTTATCCCTTAAATATTCTACAATAGCAGCTTCGTTTTCAGAACTCTCAGTGCCAGTTCTTAATATGATCTCTCTGAAACTGACATTTGCTGAGTTAGAGCCAACATAATTACCTAAACTGAAGCCGCTTGGATTTGAAGTACCAACATCTCCGGTGTTATCACTATTATTATTTATTACTAATCGTGAATTAGCTCCATTAAGTAATATTCTTATTAATTGCCATTCGCCTAATTGCGAATCAGACTCTATAGGTTGCCACCATGTACCAGCATATATTTCAAAATCAGAAGATGAAGTGGGATGTTGTCTAATACGAATGCTTGTAGCAGTATATGGTCGAAATACATAAGCTGAGGCACTCCATGTATGTTGATATATTACAGCATAGTATAAAGATGGTTGTCCAAATGTAAATGCTTCAGTTTCCATGCCGGAAGTTGAGACTAATGTAATATATCCGCCATCATTCCATACAGGTCTATTATCCTCTAAACTCTGTGTTAAATCCCTATTATTACTTGTCATATCCTGCCATGTAGATACACTATCGTTATCCAATGTTAGATTTGCCTCTTCTGCGATATACCAAGCAGCAGTGTACCCATCGGATGTCAAAAATGACGGTGGGGTTACCTCCTCCTCTTCTTCAGGTGGCGCTGGCGCAGTGTAATTTGAATACCTCAATATCTGCCCCTCAACCGAGGCAAGGATAAAGAGTGCTGTTATAAGTAAGAGTAATTTCTTCATGTTAGTATGATCTATTTCGTCTATATCCTGTCATTGTTAGCATAAGCGCCGTAGGCTTATTTCCACTTGAAGCTCCGCTTAGTACACACCATACCCATCGGCCTGGGGGTATTCCGTTATTGTCAAAACTCACATCAGAAGTTCCGGTGGTCATGTTATTTATAGTAAGCGCACTGGCATTAAGATTGACTGCTGAAACATCTCTCATATTTGCATGCCATGATACCTGTACATCTATTGTTTCTGTTCCGGTACCTTCAACCAATACTCCCCTTAGTTCTGTGACATAAAGCGTGTCTGAGCCAGAATTATAGAAAGCTCCGGCTAGCCTGCCATTATTGAATAGTGCCGTATCAGTTGAATGACCACTTCCAAGACCAAAGACAAAAAGTGGGATAGTATCTGAATCAAATTTTTTGATATCCACCTTCGCCTTATCGAGACTATCGTTTATCCATCCCTGTACCTCTGACATGATGGTAAGGTTGCCACCACCGGCAGGAAGATTATATGACCCGTCTCCGTTAGTATAGAATGTAATGTCGTCAGCAGTACCTTCATCTCCATTTAGTGTAATAGTTCCAGAGTTAAGTGTAATCCCAACAACTCCTCCGCCAGAAACTTCCCTAAGTTCAGCTTTTGTTGCTACAGTATCTGTTGCTAAATTAATATTAAGAGCAGTACTTAAAAGTATAGTATCTTTTAATGCCGCTACTATACTATCTGTTCTTGTTTGCAATGTTGATACATTGGATGCAATAGTGCCTAAACCAACATCTGAGGCTGTTAATGATAAAGCTGTTTTAAAATCTGTATTACTTAAAACACTAATAGTATTATCTGCATTAATTCTTATAAACCTAATAGCACTAGGATTTGTTAATGTAAATAAGTTAGAACCAACTGTTGTAGCTCCAAGACTAGTCCTACCAGTAGAAGCTACTAAATTAGTTGAACCACCATCCCATTGAGCTCTTTCATTATATGCAGTAGTCCAGTCACTTTGAACACTTGTAGATGGTATAGAATAACCACTAGCTAGACTAATTGCCAATGTACCACTAGATGTAATTGGAGAACCACTAATACTAAGTCCTGTGGGAACACTAAGCGCCACACTAGTTACTGTACCTGTACCACCAATAGCAGTCCATGTTAAACCACCCGAACCATCATTTGTTAATACACCTGCTGAATTTGTTAATGCTGCAAAATCATCTAATATATCTGACTGACTTTGATAACCCCCTAAAACATGATCGCCCCAATTGTATGCTGTATTCCAATTTGATTGTGATGCATCTGAAGGAATACTATAACCAGGAACAAATGTTAAAGCTAATGTGCCAGAACTTGTTATAGGAGATCCTGATATAGATAATCCAGTTGGTACAGTCATACCTACACTAGTTACAGAACCACCTGCCATATTTGGCAATAATTCAGTAACTCCTGTATAAAATTTAATGGTTGTACCATCTCGAACAATAGAATCTAACTGTACTTTATCTGTACCTACGTTTAGACCCCCATTTGCTCTTAAAGGAAAACCAAATTTGAATTCGTTTACTTGTCCAAAAACACTCAAACTCAGTAAACATGTTATTATCCCTAAAATTATTTTTTTCATGTTACTATCATAAATATGTTTTCCCAATCAACATTTTCGACACCATCAAAACCAAGTTCTGTTAACTCGCTATCAATGCAGTAATTGCCATTTCTGACAATTTGTCTATATCCAGTTGGTTCATCATCTATTGTTATTAATATATTATCTTCTGTTATAACCAATTGATAA
>CALBTS010000987.1 GCA_937968035.1 uncultured Methanomethylovorans sp. | reverse complement strand
GAAATTATCATCTTAGTAGTCCTATTTTAAAAGGTCTCACTAAGCAACCTAAACATATCCATCATATTTACATACCTTACTCCAAGAGCATCACAGGCATCAGGTATTTTTACCTTATTCCTACGAAAAGGTTCACTTACTTCCTGTGTCACTATAATATTGTTTGATGGATCATCAAGGGCGTAAGCTACAATAAATGCATCTGCCTCCTCTGCTGACAAGAATTCATTAATTGCATTAGGAAGATAGTGTGTACTTCTTGATACAACCCATGAGGTGACTAGCCTATAGCTTTCAATACTCGATGCAGTATCATGAAAAAAGTCATCGGGAAGGTTAGCTTCACACCATTCAGAAAGGAGGTCGTGATTATCAAAAATTTCATCCTTTACCTTATCTATACTCATTATGAACCCTGAATCCGCTAACTGCTTTACCTTATTCCAAAAGCTGTATGCAACGTCTAGGGGATAACTTACTCTATGAGCTTGAATAAAGAAGTTGCTATCCACGATGAAGACACTCATGGCAGCTATTAAAAATGTTCAGTAAAAAACTTCTGAAATGTATCTCCTTTCAAGCTGGTTAGCTTACAGGCATCACGATACAGCAATTTACCCGATTTGACAGCATTATTTACATGGGTTGCAAATACAATGCTGAGTCTCTTCTTTGTTGTGGCATAGAAATCACCGCCAGGTTTCTGATTTTCTTTTTTAGAAAAATCTCTTCTGATATAATCCTCGTAGAACTCAAAAAATTCTTTCCTGGAAATCTTACCTGTATCCAGAGCTCTTCGTGCAATAACAATCTCACTTACTTTAAAGAACCTGGAAGCATATCTGATTGTTGGATTTTTGCTCCAAACAGAATTGAAAGTTCTTTCGGGCACTAGGAATTCTGCTGCTACTTTGTCGCAAATAATTTCAATGGGTTCATTTGCAGGCTGAAGCCTGCGAAAATCAAATCCAGCACTGTGTCCAGTCCATATATGTGCAAGCTCGTGGATAATCGTAAAAAGCTGTGCCGATTTGCTGTCAGCATTATTTACGAACAGAAGAGGGACAATGTGATCAACCAATACAAATCCCCTGCATTCATCGACAGGTATTTTTCTGTACACATTATTCTCAACTACTCCATTAAAAGCAATTATTATTCCTTCGTTTTCAATTTTGTGAGTGATAAAATCAAGTGTTTCCTGCCATGTTCTAAATTCGCTTGCCCAATTCTCATTCAGTTCCAAGGTCCTTCGAATGTCTGCCACAATATCTGCAACATTAAGACGGTTTTCGAACCTGCCTACGTATGGTAAAGGTTTATAAGCTAAATCCCTTAGATAATCTTTCAGCCAATCCTGCCTTTGCTGCATAGTCAGGACTGTGTCATATATGTTAATGTTGACAGTGGTTGTTTTTGTACCTTCAGTTCTGTAAAAGGGAATTGGTAAATTCTCTTTTGGTGGAGCAGGTAAAAAAAGATATCCGAAAGGAATATATACTTTTTTGGAAAAATCTTGTAACTGCTTGACTGTTGGGTTCTTTTCCCCTTCAATCCATTTTTGAACATTAGGGAGCTTATCAGTAAACTCATGCAAGTCAAATCCTGCACGGGCAATAGCCCATGTAAGAATATCAGCATTAACGTTTATTTCTGTCCTCACATTACAAATTTAGCATTTTATACATTAAAATATCCCATAAAAGGAAGAAAGCATTAATGCTGTCATTATGACAGGATTGAGGATAAAATGGTTGTGAAGTAAAAGTTTTTAAGTTTTATGTCTACCTTTATTGAACAGTTATCCTTAGTATAATGAGCTTTCAGAAGATACTCGAAAAGTACCGTAAAATATCCTTTACCGAAAAAGACAAAGGCACCCGTTTCGAAAGGTTAATGCAAGCCTACCTGAGAACGGATCCGAAATATGCGTTTAAGTTTAAGCATGTTTGGCTCTGGGAAGAATTCCCTGCAAAAAATGACCTCGGCGGCAGTGACACAGGAATAGACCTTGTTGCTCTGACACACGAAGGCGACTATTGGGCTATTCAATGTAAATGTTATCAAGAGTCCACTGTAATTGACAAACCTGCCGTGGATTCCTTCCTTGCTACCTCAAGCCGTAAATTTAAGGATGAGCAACTCAGGACAGTCGGATTTGCAGTCAGGTTATGGATTTCCACAACAAATAAATGGGGCCCGAACGCCACTGGTGCCATAAAGAACCAAAATCCGCCCGTCACAAGAATAAACCTTTATGAACTGCAGGAAGCACCTGTCGATTGGGCTAAGCTTGAGAGTGGAATTCATGGCGAGAAATCGAGAATTACTGACCGCCAAATAAAACCACATCAGAAGGAAGCTTTAGAAAAGGCTCACGAATATTATAAAACCAATGACCGTGGGAAGTTGATAATGGCTTGCGGAACAGGAAAAACCTTTAACGTCCTTCGCATAGCTGAAAATGAGACCGACGGCATGGGCATTATATTATACCTTGTGCCTTCAATTTCACTTTTAGGTCAGATTTTACGTGAATGGACAACTTATGCCCAGGAACCAATAAACTCAATCTGCATCTGTTCCGATCCAGAAGTTTCTCTAAGTAAATCCAAGAATGAGGACTTAGATAGCTTTAGTGTGGTTGATTTAGCATTACCTGCTTCCACGGACGTGCATGATATAATACGTCAGTTTCGGTACTATAAGCGGAACGCGAATAAAGGGATGACAGTAGTATTTTCGACATACCAATCAATTGAGGTAATATCTTCAACACAAAAGAAACTTCGTAAAGAACTACCTGAAATTGATGAATTTGACCTGATTATATGTGATGAAGCCCATCGGACCACAGGGGTAACTCTGAAAGGAGATGATGAGTCAGCATTTGTCAAAGTGCATGACAATGATTTCATCAAAGCAAAGAAAAGGTTGTATATGACAGCCACTCCACGTCTTTACAGTGACGATATCAAAAGTAAAGCGGCACAGGCTGATGCAGTTTTGTGTTCTATGGATGATAAAGAGATGTATGGGGATGAGATATATAGAATCGGGTTTGGTGAAGCCGTTGAAAAGGATCTGCTAACGGACTATAAGGTTCTTATCCTTACCCTTAGCGATAAGGACGTACCTCCCGCTGTTCAGAAAATGATTGCAGACAAAGAAAGTGAGATAAATACTGATGATGCAAGTAAGTTGATAGGATGTATCAATGCACTGTCAAAACAAATCCTTGGCGATGAAGGAATAATTAAGGATAGCGACCCTGAACCTATGAAAAGGGCCGTAGGTTTTTGTCAGAGCATTGCGGTATCAAAAAAGATAACAGCCACGTTCAACACAGCCACATCAGCTTATATTAACTCACTTCCTGAAGATAAGAAATCCAGCATGGTTGAGCTGGAATCAAAACACATTGATGGAACTATGTCAGCCCCACAAAGGGATGAACTTTTATCTTGGCTGAAAGGTGATGTGAATGAAAGCGAATGTCGTATCCTGACAAACGTTAAATGCCTGAGTGAAGGAGTGGATGTTCCATCCCTTGATGCCGTCTTGTTCCTTTCAGCCCGAAACAGTCAGGTTGATGTAGTACAATCTGTCGGCAGGGTGATGAGAAAAGCCCCAGGGAAGAAATACGGGTATATTATTATTCCCGTGGTTGTTCCAACTAATGTAGATGCAGCCCAAGCTTTGGATGATAATGAACGATACAAGGTCGTATGGACAGTATTGAATGCTCTGCGAGCCCATGATGACAGGTTTAACGCAACAGTAAATAAAATTGAACTCAATAAACGCAGGCCTGACAACATTCTCGTTGGTCGGCCAGAGTATTCATTTAATGATGATGGTTCTCCGATTGGCTGGCAGGAAGATGGTGCTTTATATGAAACATCAAAAGATATCAGCCGTCAATTAGCTCTTCAATTTGAACAGCTTCAGAATGTTGTTTTTGCAAGGATGGTTCTCAAGGTCGGAGATAAAAGATATTGGGAACAGTGGGCTAAGAATGTCGCCGAAATAGCAGAAAGACAGGTAGAAAGGATAAACAGACTAATAAAAGATGAGGGCAAGCATCAAAAAGCTTTTGAAAAGTTTTTGGCGGGTCTCAGAAAGAACATAAATCCGAGTATTTCACCTCAGGAAGCTATTGAAATGCTGAGCCAGCACGTGATTACCAAGCCTGTTTTTGAAGCTCTCTTCGATGGATACTCGTTTGTAAAGCAAAACTCAATTTCGTTGTCAATGCAGCGTATGCTCGATCTTTTGGAAGAGCAGGCGATTGAAAAAGATACTGAAACACTTAACAAGTTTTATGAGTCCGTTAAAATGCGGGCTGCTGGTATTGATAATGCAGAAGGGAAACAAAGGATAATTATTGAACTATATGATAAGTTCTTTAAATCTGCGTTCCCAAAGATGGTAGAGAGACTTGGAATTGTATATACTCCTGTTGAGTTGGTAGATTTTATCATTCATTCTGTTGATGAGGTATTGAAGAAAGAATTCGACCGCAATCTGAGCGATGAAAACATACATATACTCGACCCCTATACAGGTACGGGGACATTTATAACCAGGCTGCTTCAAAGTGGACTGATTGAAGGGGAAGACCTCAGGAGAAAGTACGAGAAGGAACTTCATGCGAACGAAATTGTCCTGTTGGCTTATTATATTGCTGCAGTAAATATCGAGAATGCTTTCCATGATGTCATGAGGATGGAAGACTTCCTTCCATTTGATGGAATATGTTTAACCGATACATTTCAATTGGGGGAAACTGAGGACGGCGATAAACTCTTCTCTGAAATGTTCCCGCAAAACTCGAAACGTGTTCAACGACAGAAAAAAGCACCTCTGAAGATTATAATTGGAAATCCTCCCTACAGTATCGGGCAGAAATCAGCCAATGATAATGCACAAAATCAATCATATCCGAAATTGGATGCCAAAATTGCAGCAACATACGCCAAAGAATCATCTGCTGGCCTTAATAAATCTTTATATGACCCGTATATAAAAGCTTTTCGTTGGGGAACTGACAGGTTGGATAAGACGGGAGGAATTATATGTTATGTATCAAATGCGGGATGGTTAGATGGAAATAGTACCGACGGTTTCCGTAAATCCCTAGAAAGGGAATTCAGTTCAATATATATTTTAAATCTGAGGGGTAATGCAAGAACACAAGGCGAGTTGCGACAGAAGGAGGCAGGGAACGTTTTTGGATCTGGATCACGCACTCCTATTTCCATCACCCTCTTAGTAAAAAATCCAAGTTTAAAAACAGAACGGGCCATTATCCATTACCACGAGGTTGATGATTATTTAAGCAGAGAAGAAAAATTGGCCTTAGTGAAAAATTTCAGGTCAGTAAGTAATCCTCAAATGAAATGGAGGACACTTAATCCTAATGAACACGGCGACTGGCTGAACCAGAGAAATGATTTATTTGACACATTCGTCCCAATTGCTCCTGAGAAAAAGTTTGATGTAAAAAGTCCATCCTATTTTGTTACCTACGTAATTGGGGTTGCCACTAATAGAGACGCTTGGGTATACAACTTCTCAAGAAAAGAAATTGAGAAAAATATGAAGCGTATCATCGAATTCTATAATGAACAGCAAAAGGGGTTTAAAGAAGCAAAAATTAAAAGCCACAAAACTACTGTTGCTGATTTCATTGACACAGATGCAAAGAATATAAGCTGGACGGTTAACCTGAAAAAGGATCTAGAAAAAGGCATTGAACATGATTTTAATAAAGATGAGATTGTTAAAGGATTGTATCGCCCATTCACTAAGCAAAATCTATATTTTGACAAACCATTTATTGAACGCCCTGGCTTGAGTCCAAAAGTTTTTCCAACTCCAAAATGTTCTAACCTTGTAATTACCACCTCAGGTATTGGGGCTAGCAAGGAATTTTCAGTCTTAATTACTGATTGTATCCCTGATTTGCAGGTTCAATTCAATGGACAGTATTTTCCTCTGTATTATTATGAAGAAAGGAAAAAGGATAGCCCTACTCTTTTTGAAGCCTCTAGAGGAACCGACTTTGTTCGAAGGGATGGAATTAGTGACTTCATTTTGGAGCGTGGGAAAAAACTGTATGGGAAGAGTGTGACCAAGGAAGATATTTTCTATTACATATACGGGGTACTGCATAGTTCAGATTATAGAGAAACCTTTACCAGCGACCTGAAAAAGGTTCTACCCAGACTCCCAATGTTAGATGATGTCAGGGAATTCTGGGCATTCAGTAAGGCAGGTCGTAAGCTTGCGGAGCTGCATCTCAATTACGAATCTGTACCACCTTACAATGGAGTTGAAATAATTGGGAATGATTCAGGTTACTATACCGTCGAGAAAATGAGGTTCCCGAAAAAAGACCAGAAGGACACCATAATTTATAATAGCCATATTACCATTACCAAGATACCTGCAAAAGCTTATGAATATGTAGTTAATGGGAAAAGTGCTATTGAGTGGATAATGGAGCGGTATCAGGTCACTATCCATAAGGAGAGCGGAATAAAGAATGATCCGAATGATTGGGCTAAGGAGATTGGTAATCCGAGATACATTTTGGACCTGCTGCTGAGTATTATTAATGTGAGCGTGCAGACGGTGGATATTGTCAATGGATTACCAAAATTAAGCTTCAAATAATATCCTCATTATTATTGATCAGTAAGGTTATCAAAAGATTCTAAGTGGGAACAAAAAAGCGAAAAATGAAGGAAGTGATATTAATAATGCTAACAGTATTTCTGATAGCATGTAGTAAAGACCCTACTCCTGATGATACTCCACCTATAGTGGGTGAAAATTTTCAGGGGGGAACTGTATTCTATGTTGCGCCTGACAATTCATTTTGTTTGATTGGCGCTAGATCGGAAGAGCACACGTCTGAACTCCAGTCACCGAATACGATCT
>CALBTS010000986.1 GCA_937968035.1 uncultured Methanomethylovorans sp. | reverse complement strand
ATCGTATTCGGTGACTGGAGTTCAGACGTGTGCTCTTCCGATCTACCCTATCGCCACGTACTTTGGCACAACCATCAAGTTCCTTCCGGTAAGCCTTCAGGCAGTCAACTTCACCTACATTTCTCACCCACCGGACGTTGTGTACGCAACCACCGCTACCAATGGCATGCTGGAGTATGATACTGCCAACAGTGTCGAGTTGTTGTGGAACGAACATGACCAGATAAAGATCATTCAGATTATCCTTTCAAATTTCGGCATCGCTGCCACCACAGAACAAATAAAAGATCAATCAACAAAAACCTCAGACCAATGAAAAAGTTATTTTTGCTGATGATAATGGGACTGCTTACCTTATCATCGTTCTCACAGTCAGGCACCACGGCTTATGGCTTCCGGCCAGTAATGGTAGTACCGGATACCTCTTACAAGTTCCCCACGGTATGTAAGATAGGCGATCTTGTATGGGTGTCATCCACCCACCAAATGTACCAACTTGCCGTAGGCGTAGGTATAAGTAAAAATATGAACTGGGTGCTTGCAAGTCCGGCAAGGTATCACTATCCGGCCACTACTACTTTGTCTGATATTACAACCACTGGCGCAGCCACAGTAGGGACTACATTGACAATTAACGGGCAAGTGTTATCGGCAGATCATGTAAACGACCTAAAGGCTTCAAACTCTATTACAGCCACGGATACAGTTTTTGCCCCAATTGTAAGTGCGACTACAGGATATATTCTTGGTACGCAGATTATGACGGTTAAAAATACAAACGGTGTAAGCTATAATAACTCAATAACAGCCACGGATACAGTTTTTGCCCCGGTGTTATACTCAGCAACAAACGTTAATATTGCTGGAACTCTGACAGGTAGCACTTCAGTTCGGGATACAGCTAACTTTGGCACTGATTCAGATGGTGACAGGAATAAGTATATTCGTAAAAAGATCACAGGTGTAACCGCAGGTGACAGGTTTATCGTTGTCCCGGTGATGGCATCCACGACAGCAACTCCGGGAACAGCAGAGTTTCTTGGGTATTATTGTACCACAGATAGCCTTATTATTAGCCGGAATACAGCATCTACTTCAGGGTTGAAGGTGGCTTGGATACGGGTAAAATAACACCACAGCCATGACCCTCTACCAGCTTCTCGCTAAGGTTAATTTTTTCGCAGGTAAGGACAAACGAGGTAAGACGTTCAAGATTACCGAGTTTAACGACCTGCTCCCGACGGTACAGGACAAACTGTATAACGACGAGTTGGCCGTGTTGGTAGCGGGTGACGTTCAGAACATACCACCGTACCGGTTGTCCATCACCCCGCTAAGGCCTTTTATATCTTCATCTATTATTTCGATGAACTCAGGTATAGGTTCACTTCCAAGTAATTACAGGAGGTTTGTGAACTTAACGGCAAATTACAGGGAGGTTGACGTAATTACGCAGTCAGAGTTCAACTCCAAGCGCACAAGCCCATTCAGGAGACCTTCTGTTAATCCGTTCTGCTATATAGTCAGGCTTAGTGTTGTCATGCTTCCGCAGGACATTCCTGTTATTGAGTGCAACTACTTCCGTGACCCAACTACACCGTACTATGACTACTGCCAGGATAGCGCAACATTGAACGATATTTATATGCCGGTTGGCTCCCGTGTTTATCTCAACGATAGCAATGTTCCGTGTTTGTATGACAACACAGGGGTATTGCTTGCATCAGCAGTAGAGAAGGAAGTCACATATCCTATTGTCAGCCAGACGGTAGAACTTGAATGGGAGACCATCTATCACGATAAGTTCGTTATGTCCCTACTGTCAGCAGTTGGTGTAAACCTTGATAAGGCAGATTTGGCACAATACGCGGAGGCAAAACAATGAGAAAAGACCAATGGATAGAGCTTGTTCAGGCCAAAGCAGGGCTGCGGTACAGAGACCGTACAATAGCTTTGCACATCGAACAGGCTATCAATACCGTCTTAGGACAGATATTCAACAAAGACCCGCAGCAATGGGACTTGTTTGCAAAGCCGTATGAGGCGGACATCGTTTCCGGTGTTCGCCCATACGCACTATTACCTGAGCAGATAATACAGGTTCCTGACGTTGCCAATGGCGTAAGGCGTATCTATCCGGCAGGTGGTGGCGACCTTGTGTTCATGCCAATGCCAGCCCACGGCCACCAGTTGTTCAGGGAGGTTGGCTTAGATCAGGTTGACGACACCATAGGTTACGACGTTCGGGCTGACAGGGTGTGGTTCTTTAATCTTCGCGCACCCATCGTTAATATCACCATGGACTTGGTTATACCGTTTGGCAGGTGGGCATTTACCGATGACTTCCCGATACCGATGGGAACGGCCAACACGATCACCGACATAGCCGTAAAGACACTTCAATCAATGCCTGGGGATAGGAACATCTATAAAACAGACCACCAGTAATGGCACAGGACACACGGCTTCGGGATATTCGACATTTCCAGAGTGGCAGCGGGATGAACCTTGACGATGATGCAAGGACGCTAAAGCCCAATGAACACCGTGAGATATGGAACAGTATTATCGGGGTATCCGAATCGGCACACGCTTCCTGCCTTGAGAACATCAAAGGTACGGTGAGTGTGTTTGACATGCCTATCAATGCCGGACTTGATGTTCGCTCTGGTCTGAGGGCGGTGGGTATGTGTGAAGACGTGACTGACAATGCCGTGGTGATACACCTGATGGACACTACCGGTGACGGGAACCATGCCATCATGCGTTACCACAACTCCAATTCACGGTGTGAATGGATACTCAAAGACGAACCGCTACTCAACTACCAATCGGGATACCCGGTAATATCCAACCGGATAGGTGACTTGCTGTACTGGACTGACGGGTACGAAGTGGAGCCATTTGTAAATTATAATCCTCCGAGAAAAATTAACATTATAAGGGCGTTAGGATATACAAATCCATACGTTCATAAAATCTATACGGTTGGAGAATATTTTTCTTATGGCCATAATGTTTATAAGGTATGGAAAGACAGCACAAGTGTTAATGATTTTTTCGCAGACATAGTAGATGTATATTGTTACACGGAAATAACTTTCCAGTTACTCGATAGAATAAAATATCCTCCAGTATATCCAATAGTAGCAACATTTCAAACAGACGCAGATTATAAAAACTCATGCAGACTACGTGACGTAATGTTTCAGTTTGCATATAGGTATGTTTATGATGATGGAGAAAAGTCTGTATTGTCGCCATTCAGTAATATTCCATTAGCATACAATCAGTTAATAGATGGTTCGTACAGGGATAACGACACTTCGTTTAATGCTATAAAGTTAGTTTTCGATACTGGTCCTGAGATAGTTGTAAGAATAGAACTATTAGTAAGGGCAGGTAATTACGGGATATGGAAGATATTTGACAAGATAAATAAATACGACGAAATTGGCAATACTATAATATCAAGCAATGTAGTTGATTACGAGTATATGTTTTACAACAACATCATTGCTGAGGATGCAGATCAATCTGATTTGGCTCGACCCATGGATTATGTCCCACAGATAGTTAAACGACAAGAACTATTTGAGAAAAACAGGATAGTTGATGTAAACTACATTGAAGGTTTTGATAACATTAAGACTGATATTGAGTTTAACCCTATACAGTATGGCGGTTCGTCATTACAGTACGAAACATCAACCGAGTATGATGTAGAGACGATAATACTTTCAGATGGTGACAGCATCGCGCGTGCATTTATATGTATTACTGTGGATATTTCAAATATGACACTATTCACATCAAATGCAATATGGACGCTATCAATGTGGGAATCACAAAATTTAAACGCGCCCCCTGCGCCGTACAGCGGAATATATATTTCAAGAGGAAGTGATTATCCAACACAGATATTGAGCCAATGGGTAAATCAAATACGGGCGCAAGGGTACTCTAATTTTCCTGTATTTTCAAAATATAATGTTCCTTCACCATATACACAAACTGGCAATTCTATTGGTATTGGCACATTAGGTTCATATAAAATTGCTTTTGCTGTATCTGATTATCCAGCAACCCCCGGATTCCCTGGGATAGGTGATGTGAGGTGTCAGGTATTGGCATCCGCAGGAGTTCATAAAACAAGTTCTTTTAAAACAAATTCATGGTATGAACTTGGAATAGAATACTTTGACCGTGCCGGCAGATTGACATCTGTAAATAACGATGACAATTGCAGGGTATATATACCAAGCCAACAATCTATAAGTCCTACGCCATTAGGTGCAATATCCCTTAAATGGAAGATACACCATAAGCCACCAATGATGGCAGTTTATTTTAGGTTTGTATGTACAAGACGGTTAAGTGTTTCTTACTTTGACTATTTTAGGGTAACTAATATCAAGATAACGCCTGTTGCAAGTCCCCCGCAAGGATTTACGGGGAACACTGCCATCATATCTTTAAACTCGTTGACCCTCACTGTAAATAATGACATTGAGACAATGAACCAAATATTTTCAAAGTCAATTGTCAAAGATTATATATGGCAGCGTGGAGACAGGCTTAGGTTTCAATTTTACCAATATGACGGAATATCAAATATAAATGGATTTTACACATACGAGTTTTTCCCTGACACGCTTGATTTTGACATCATAAATGCAACATATCCTACAACCGCTGAAAGTTACATGACTGATGACGCTGGCGATCCAATTGTTGATGCCAATGGAAACAAGATAAAAAGTAACTACGGCCTTGCAATAGAAATACCTAATTTTAATACCTCTGAATTATCAATAAATTTCAACAAGATAAACTCTGGCACGGATAGAGTTTATATTGAGATTTATAGACCAGTTCAAGAATCACAGGAAAAAATTTTTTATGCTACTGGCGAGAAACTTCCAATACTTAATCCACATACTAACGCGCGGCTACATAGCGGAGGAACATCTGTGCCTGGGTTGGGATATAATAGCGATCAGACGGATACAGACCCAGCTACAGGGGTTATACTTGGTGGAGATATTTGGATAAATATAAGATTTACAGGGCTTTTATCTTTCACTAATCCATTCCCAATAGAATCAGATCATTACTCTGATTTTTATTCCAGCAATTCATGTAATTACGGGCAGCCTAATATAGTAAACAGTGATATGCGCCGTCAGATGTATATATCATACATTCGCTATGGTGGTATTTTTATTCAAGATACGCAGGTCAACGAACTTAGCAAATTTAAGGCAGAAGATTTTATTGCCCTCCCCGAAAAGTTCGGTCCCATCAACTTCATCAAAGAGATCGGTTTCACCCTGAAGGTTATCCAGAAGTACAAGTCATCCTCCATTTACATTGGCCGTCAGGGATTGACACAGGCTGATGTGAGCCGGGATGAAATCCTGTACGCATCCAACAATACACTTGGCACTGTTACCATCAACCCCCACAGTAATTACGGTACAGAGCATCCATTGAGTTGTATCCAGCATGAGGGCAACCTGTACGGGTACTGTATCAACTCCGGGGTGATATGGCGTGACAGTGGCAATGGTATCCGTTCGATAAGTCAGCCCGAAGAGGGTGACAACGATTCAGGGTACAAGATCAAGGTACTGACACAAACCAAGTCTCGTACCTTTGCCACCCACGATGTTGAGGTGTTCGCGGCCTATGACAGCAGGTACGACATCGTGTACTTCTGTTTCGTTGACGCTACCGACACATCGGAGAGTTATACCATTGGTTTCCACGAACCGTCAAACAGGTGGGTGTCGTTCTACTCGTTCATCCCTGAGTTCATTGGGGCCATGAAGATGACAACCCTATCGTGGAAGTTGTCTAATCTGTGGCTGCACAACGAAGGCACCCGGATGAACTTCTACGGCCAGCAGTACAATCAGTTGGTTAAGGCCGTCAGCAACATACAGCCACTACTCAAAAAGAGGTTCCTTGCACTTACGGAGAACGCTTCGGGCGTATGGCATTTAGGGACGCAAGGAGATGTGTATATTCCACCGGACGATACGTACAGGCGTGGTCAGACTTCGCTTGTCAAGGCCGGGGCGTTCCGGGACATCGAGGGTACTATCTATGCACCGTTTGGCAAGAACATGACAACCCATCAACTGTTACCAACGAACGACGATTTTATCAATGGGGATGACCTTCGCGGTAACTTCATTGAACTTACCCTGAGAAACGAATCCACGGAAGAAACCAATCTATTCAGCATTGAGGTTGATAGTGTGGTGAGCAACCCTTGATTTCGGGCATGACCGGCAATAATTTTGCACTATGGAAATTAGCGGATATAGCACTCTTAAACAACTCGTATCCGACGTACTTATTGACAAGTACGGGCAGATCGACAGCGGGCGGTACTTCCAGATAATGCGTTGGGCGGTACGCAAGTATGTTGACCTTAAAATCCATGTACTCCCGCAGAACAAGCCTGTGAAGCTCACCGTACAGCAAGACCCTTATTGCGTCAAGCTGCCAAACGATTACGTCAACTTCCGGGCAATAGGCACCGACATCAATGGCCGGTTCCGTGCGTTTGACCCGGATACGGGCATGGCAGCGTTCGTTGACGAGGAGTGCGGGCAGGAGACCCAAGGCACCAACGAGGTACAGGACGTTCTGCCCTATCCGGTATGGTACACCTACCAACTGGACGAACAGAACCAGCGGATACTGTTACAGGGCTACCCATACCTTGATGAAGTGATACTGCTTTATGTATCCACGGGTGTTGAGGTTGGGGGCGACACGGTTATCCCGGCCAAGGTGTACGAGGTACTGTTGTCATGGCTTCACTACCAACTGGCCAAACATTCAGGCGGAACACAGGTAGAGATGGCCGAGGCATGGGCTAAGATCGGAAGAGCGTCGTGTAGGGAAAGAGTGTAGATTTCGGTGGTCGCC
>CALBTS010000985.1 GCA_937968035.1 uncultured Methanomethylovorans sp. | reverse complement strand
TTTATGTGTAGTATTTATGCTCTCATGGCCAAGCCATATAGCGATAGTTGAGATGTCAACCCCTGACTGCAGCAAATGAAGCGCAGTCGAATGCCGAAAAGTGTGCGCACTGATGGTTTTATTTTTTAATCCAGATGTTGTCTTCTGGGATTTTTCTACTAAACATGCAATACGATACCGAACACCAGATCTAGTAAGCTCATCTCCAGCATAATTCATGAACAACTTATCGTCTTGCCTAAGGCCATTTTGACTAATGTATTTTTTTGTGAATGTAGCTGTTGCCTTCCAAAGAGGAATATTCCGATCTTTTCTTCCTTTTCCGGTCACATGTATATAAGCTGAAGACCCAGAGCCATCAAACAAAACATCCCTACACTTTAATGAGAGTAGTTCAGATACTCTTACACCAGTATTGTATAAAATTAACAACATTAGTTTATCACGGCGCCCAAGTGCCTCGTTCAAGGAGCAGGCATCCAACAGACTATTGATTTCTTCTTTTGTAAGAAAGTCCATCTGCCTTTTTTCAATCTTCTGGAACGATACCATTAGACTTCTTTGAACAACAGCACTATATTCCGGTCTTTCAAAAGATATGAAGTGAAGGAATGCATGGAGTGCAGCTAGGCGACTGTTTATTGTTGTTGGCTGGTTCTTCCTTTCATCACGTAGATATTCAAGAAACCCTAGTATGAATTCTGCTTCAATATGTTTCATGCCAATTTGATGAGGCGGACATTTATGAACATTTTTTAAGTATTGTACATAGAGCCGAAAAGTATCTCTATAGGATTTGATTGTCTCTGGAGATAAATTTTTTTGGTTTATCATCCTTTGCAGAAAAAACTTTTGCAGCAATCCTTGAAAAATATTATTCATATGGTTGTATCCCCTTTCCACAGCTATACTCGAATTTTCCACCTGCAATAGCCAGCAGTTCTGGAGTAGATGAAAGGTACCAGTATGTATCTGACGGCTTAACGTGTCCCATATAAACTGAGAGCAAATATATCTTGTGATTAACATCTTCACCACTTTTCAGCCATTTAAGGATTGTACGGCAGGCAAAAGTGTGGCGAACATCGTATAAGCGTGGTTGTCTCCCATTACATATTTCTCCAAGACAGGGACGGAGTTTCTGAAAGGCATACTCAAATGATCTTGTATTGAAACGTCTGCCACTCATATTCACGAAGAAAAAATCTTCGCTTGAGCGACCAGATACCTTTGATTGTAATTGTGACTCATATTCCTCTAGTCGCTCCAAAACAGTTTGATGCAGAGGAACTAGACGATCCTTATGAAACTTTGTATCTCTAATGAACAGATACCTTTCCTTGAAATTAACATCCTTCACTTTTAGACTAGTTAATTCTGAGACCCTGATTCCTGTTGACCACAATAGACCTAGTGCCGTAGATACGGTCATACGCCTTATCCCATCAGTCGAAAATAGATTAGCAGTCTGATTCATTAGCCGAATTATTTCTTCTTCTGTGTAAATATATGGGGCCACCCGTCCATGACACTTTCCAAAAGCACCTGTCTGTGGAACTTGCGCGTCAGGATCAATAGCGGACGCGTATACCGCAAAGGTATGAATAACTTCAAGCCTTCTTGCCTTATACCATCTACTATAACTGCTGTCCAGTGAAACCCACTTCATTGCTAAGTCAATAGTAAGTGATCCGTTATACTCAATGTCCTGCGTATATTTGGCAAAACGTCTGAGATCATATGATTCCATTTTCAATTGGTAGCCTAAACTCTGTTTGTAATTAATATAAGCTTCGATCTGTCTGCTTATCTTATTGTTTTCACTCATAGCTGCCACCTCCTGGCCATTTGCCAGCAGCTTGCAGCAGCCTCTCTGTATCAATTTAGATCGGAAGAGCGTCGTGTAGGGAAAGAGTGTAGATCTCGGTGGT
>CALBTS010000984.1 GCA_937968035.1 uncultured Methanomethylovorans sp. | reverse complement strand
TTGAATCGTACTCTGATATGTGAACCATGGCATATAGCTTGTTTGAGGGGTTACACAGCAACAGGGGCATGAGGTTCCTTAACAGGATACACGTTCCTTTTCCAGGTACCGGGATTGCTATCATTATCAATGTCTTGAGTATCTGCACCTTATGGCATTATTCTTATATGCTCTTCTGTTCAAGGAGAAGGCTCAAATGAAACTGGTTTTATATGAATGACCACATCCTGGATCCCATCGAACTGCTGCTTTAGTCTATCCTCAACTTGATGGGCGATTGCATGTGATTCCACAATGGATATGTCATCATCTACCCCAATTCTCATGTCTAAAAATATATTACCGGGCACCCCTCTAGTTCGTATCATGGAACATTCCAGCACTCCTTCCACAGAATATGCTACCTCGCATACGTCATCCGGATCAAGTTGTGAATGGTCTAATAGAACAGAAATGTTTTTCGAGATAATAGAATAACCCACATGTATGATCAGTCCTGCGATCACAAGGGCTATCAAAGGGTCTATTATCGGAAATCCTGCTTTGATGGCAATGAGTCCAATAATAACAGAGAGAGAAACATAGATATCACTTTTGGTGTGTATGGAGTCGGCAACAAGTATCTCACTTTGTAGTTTCGTTCCACTTCGATATTCATAGGTCGTAATAAAGTAGTTTACTACCATTGTACCTACCATTATCGCAAAACTTATCGAGGTCACTTCAGGCACATCACCGTTGCCGAACCTGGAAAAAGAAGAACTTACTATCTTAAAAGCCACGGATATGAGTAAAACTGCAATGAAAACTGATGCCAACGTTTCGAATTTGCGATGGCCATATGGATGTTCTGCATCCGGAGGCTTGGAAGCAGCCTGGATAACAACCAGACCAACTATGTTGGAAATACCATCAAACAAAGAATGATAACCATCGGATTGCATGCTAAGCGTATTTGTCAATAGGCCATAGCTAATTTTAGCAAAGGAAACTGCCAGATTGAGGAACAGGATCAGGATCATTATATTTCTGATCTTTCTGTAGCGTGCATCCATTTGTACCTTTTAAGCTTTTGATATGGTATTATATAAGATAGTATGATTTTTATCCCGAACAATTGCTGTCTTGACTACATTTTTTCTGTATGGCTACTTTACAACTTTTTATGAAGGACATGTTGGTTTGAAACAAATAGCTCTGTAGAATGGTCACTTAATGATACAACAGGTTCATAGTAAAATATTCATTTTTCATTTCTTATTTATATAAACAATGTGAAGTGCGATCGTTCCAAATATGACGGTCAAAAACACAGGAAGGAAATACTGACTCAGCATTTCGGCCTTTGATGTTTGGAGTGTTATGTAAGCGAATACAGATACAAGCTCAAGTTTGAGTATTGTGATCATGTTGCGTGTATAGTGATAGGCACGTACTCTGTTCTCTTCGGTGATCTTTACAGGCATGTTCCACATAGATGGATAAAAGTATGCAACTGTCAATAGCAGATAGAGGAACAGGCAGACAAGAACAGGGAAAAATATCATGTTCTTGTTGCTCCAGCTGTCTATCTGGCCCTGAAAGTTGAAATGTGATGGTATTTGCTCAGGGATCATATTCCAATTGGTTATCACATAACCAAATAAGGATAATAGGATAACAAGTGTTAATGCCTCGATCATTAGTTGCGTCTTTGTGTATTTTTGCTTCATG
>CALBTS010000983.1 GCA_937968035.1 uncultured Methanomethylovorans sp. | reverse complement strand
TGTTGATTGCTGCAGTTCTTTTTTCCGGATATACTAAATTATCGGATAACAAAGATAAGTATACGGTTGAGATCATTGCAAATGGAGCACAGGTCCGCAATGCAAATGGTATATTATTTGACAGCAATGACAAATTATATGTTACCAGTGTCTATGGAGGGGAAATTATCGTCCTTGATCCCGATACTGGTGAGATCACGAACAGGCTGGGTATTGAGAGTGGAGTAAAATGTCCTGATGATCTGGTCTTCGGACAGGATGGCTCTCTTTATTGCACTAATCTTATTGTAGGGGAAGTGGGACGTTTGTCCCCTGAAGGGGTCACTTCAAACCAGTCCATTGCACCCGGTGTCAATTCCATTACCTTCTCAGATGACGGGCGTCTTTTCGTTGCATTGGATTTCATGGGTGATGGACTCTACGAGTTGGACCCTGTATTTTCTAGGGAACCACGTCTTATCGCTAAAGACCTGGGCTGGCTTAATGGCATGGACTGGGGTCCTGATGGATATCTGTACGGTCCCATATGGACAAAAGGCGAGGTTGTACGCATTGATGTGGATTCCGGTAACATCACTACTGTTGCAAAGGGTTTTGGTATTCCTTCAAGTATTAAATTTGACTCTTCGGGAGATCTGTACGTTGCTGATTATGACAAAGGAGAGATTTCTCGTATTTACCTTAATAACAGTACAACAGTGGTTATAGCCAGTGGTCTTGAAAGGATGGATAGTATAGCTTTTGATTCCAATGACCGGCTTTTCATTTCTGCGGAAGATGGAACCATCTATGAGGTACTAACTGACGGAACCACAAGGGAAGTGCTCAAAGGGGGCATGATAGGCCCCGGAGGAGTGGCTGTTCAATCAGATCCTGATCCTGGAAATGATTCTGTATTCATTGCTGACCTTGCTTACCTGCGCGAGCTGGACGGGCAGACCGGTCAGGAAATATATGTCGAAAGACATCTCATGGGAGATATCAGCAACTATAACGGAACCGGAGCCGGGAAGATCACTTCACCTATAACGGTCTCATCTGACGGAAAGAACCTTGTCATCTCATCGTGGGTCTATGACATAGTGCAGGTATGGGATCCAGCTGAGCATAGGTTAGTAAAGGAATATCTTAACTTTTCCGTACCCATGAATGCAATTGCATTCCAGGGAGATCTGGTTGTGGCTGAACTGGGTATGGAAGAAGGTGCAGCACAAGTTCTAAGAGTGAACGATACTGCCCGTATACCGCTTGTCACTGGTCTTGCAGTGCCTGCCGGGCTTGCTGCAACCGAGAATGATCTCTGGGTAAGCGACTGGTACTTGGGAATGGTAGTGCAGCTGGTAAAAGATGGCGAAACTCTTGCAGAACCAATTCCAGTGGCATCCAATTTGTCATTCCCTGAGGGACTTGCTGTGGATATGGACGGGAACCTGCTGGTCGTTGAGACCGGTATCGGAAGTCTATCAAAGATAGATCTCAGGACCGGAGAGATAAGTGCCATAGCCAATGATCTGGAAGTTGGTGCATCAGTTATTCCAGGTCTGCCTCCCACATTCATATTCAATGGCGTGGCTGTGGGTCCATCTGGCACCATCTATGTAACAGGAGACAAAACAAATGTACTCTATCGTATCCAGGCCGGTTCATGATCGATCCAATGGCGTGTAACGATCTGCAAACAAGAAAGATTTTATGCCAAAAGGCATGTTCTTTTTTGTTTTCTTTATTTTATTCAGTATCTTTATATTCTTGTACCTCACCAAAGAATTTGGCAACGGTTCTTAGATACTTTTTAGGTTCATCAAGATGAACTGTGTGGCCACATGCGAAGAAATCACCCCATCAGTTTCCATTAAGGTTCTTTTATCGATCTTGAATTTTTGAAGGCTTGCTCCCAAGTCATGTAATGTTGTTACATGTTCAACGATGTTCTTTGCAGAGAGTAGTTGGGAGCGGTTTGATACAGGCATAAATAAAAAAGAGCCGGTCATATAGACAGGCGTTGTATCAGTTTCTGTTTTTGACGAGGAATGAAATGAAATCAGGGCTAAGCCTGGTCTCCCTTACCAGTTTTTCAACTATGTCCTTTTCTGACATTCCGTTCTTCTGATACTGATCTATGCGATCATATACGTTCGGGGAAACCTCAGAATATTCGTTAATATCCTTGCGATGTCCCCATACATCTCCCTCCAGTAGTTCAATACCCTTCATTTTAAGGTACATAGTTACTGAATTAGAAATAGTTCTCCTGTAAGAGGATGGAATATGCAGAGCTTTGATCTGTGGACATTTCATTATAAGCGTTAAGATGTCTGTATTGGATGGCCTGAATGCAAGGTGCACCATCTCTTCGTTCGGATTTAAAGTATTGATCTCTTCCTTGGAACTAACAACTCTTATTTTCATATCTTACACCTCTTTGAAAATATCATTTTCGCAACACAAAGAATTTTGCCATCCATTATTTTTTGTAGATGCATAATCCTATTTATAGTTTTTTGAATATATTATATATAGTTAGAATATGTGTGCTACTTCTCACAAAAGGTAGTATAAATATCCAATAATCTTCATAAAAGCATACCGATATCAAAAAAGCATTAATACGATGAATAAATAAGATACATTAGGCATGCACGATCACGGACCCAAGGATTATATCTATACTTTGCAGAACAATACCCTCAACCTTTTGCTATGTGCTCAAAAAGAGGCACGCGATAAGCTTGAGCAGATCTGCCAGAGGATCAAGGTAGAGGTTCCTGTAAGCCAGAGGCAATCTTTGTTCTTATTTCCATTTGCGGATACTGTTAACCTTTCAGATCCAATTGATATTATGATCGACCGGTTCATTAACCAGATCGTTCTACTTGAGAGTATAGGAAATCCTCCTTTACCTGTAGATCTTGAGGACGTTTTCAAATTTGCAAAGAAATTGCCGGCATACGACGCTTTTCAGGTAGCAGAGTATGTACTGGATACATACCTGCAAAACAATAACAATGCTCTGAAGCGTATAAAGGCAGATTGTCAAAAACTCATTCCTCTAAATGGGGATAGGCTTTTTTCTGATCGGATCGAAGTGAAGAACGATACTGTGATCAACCTAAAAGCCTCAGGGAACCTGCAGGATTCAACAAAATGTGTTGAAAGCCTGCTGAAGATGCTCGATGTGGTCATCCATTCAGCAGAGCCGCTCAAAGCCCGGGGAATCCATATAGATCCCGGAGAATCATATCTTACCGAGGATGTCACGCTCTACTTCTTCAAGAACCGGACGATTCGCCTGGTATTCAAAAAGCCGGAACATGCAAGGAATTTTATTATTGCTCTTCAAGGTGCCGATCGCCAGGAAAACAATACCAATATCCATGAAAAACAACAATTGTCCATTGCCAGCTATTCTTCTGCTATTTAATGTGCTCATGGGACCAAAACACGTATTATCTATTTTCAATAACTATGTTTGATGCCCATGTCAGAAGATCCTCTTAAGAGTAGTCGGAAAGAATGGATAGAGAAAACAAAAAAAGAAAAGGGTATAGTGCGTAATCCCACGGAAGACCATGACATAGGTCTGAAAACACTTCAGAACCCTGTCAGAAGGAAGATCTTATCTTTTCTCGCAGAGGCCGACAGGACGATTGAAGACATACAAAACAGCTTTAAACTTGAAAAGATGCAAGCCAGATTCCATCTTGACATGCTGGAAAATGCGCTCTATAT
>CALBTS010000982.1 GCA_937968035.1 uncultured Methanomethylovorans sp. | reverse complement strand
ACAGGGATATTGTACGTACATGGCTGATGCGCGGTACGTTACATTTTGTGGCTGCTGAAGACATTCACTGGCTGCTGGGATTGGTGGCCCCGCGTATTATTGCAGGCAGCGCTACAAGGCATCAGCAGCTGGACCTTGACAATGGGACCTTTGCACACTGCAAAGACATTTTTTCAAATGCATTGCAGGGCGGTAAGCAGCTGACAAGATCTGATATGTATGCACTGCTTGAGAAAGAACATATCTCCACAACCGGACAACGTGGCTATCATATTCTGTGGTGGGCTGCCCTGGGAGGGTTGATCTGTTTTGGTCCTCAGGACGGCAAACAGCAAACGTTCGTACTACTCGATGAGTGGGTGTCGAAAAAGAAGATATTAGGGCGTGATCAGGCTCTGGCTGAACTTGCGAGGCGATATTTTGCCAGCAGAGGATCTGCTACATTGCAGGACTTCGTATGGTGGTCGGGACTTAAGATCACTGAGGCACGAGCCGGTCTTTTAGCAGTTGCATCAGAGCTGGAACAATTCACAGTGGATGGTCAGACCTATTGGATGCCATCAAATACAGTAAATGTGTGTGAAAAGATGCAGAGAATATATTTACTGCCAGGCTTCGACGAGTATATGCTGGGATATAAAGATAGAACTGCCATACTTGATCCACAATATGCCCATCAGATAGTTCCCTGGAACAATGGCATGTTCAGGTCGACCATCGTTATGGATGGCCGGATAGCAGGGACATGGCGTCGTTCTTTCAAAAGAGGTTCTGTTATTATCAAGCCTCAGCCGTTTGTTGAGTTCACTGAAAAAGAACTTGAGCAATTATCGGCAGCAGCAGACCACTATGGGAGATTCCTTGGGATGCCTGTGATAATAGAGTGAAATATCAATATGATATGGCTTTGCAGTTCCGATAACTATTATGCCTTGATCTCTGCTTTTAATTGCTGGTAGCATTCTTCAAAGATCTTCTGGTTACCATTATTGAATTCCAGTATCTCAAAATCGAATATTTCTGCGAATTCCTTTATTGCATCATCAAAGTTCTCAGTATAGGCAAGGCCTGTATTGATCTTTGCTACCCTTTTGTATCCGATCATCTCATGGGTCTTTTTCATCATTTGTAATGCCTTTTCCGGATCACCGTGCAGCCTGCTGTTTATATCAAGCAGTTCCCGCCAGCCTTTGCTATACATGGGTGTAAAGAGATACGTCCCTGCATCACTCACGCTTTTAAGTATCTTCAGGTAGTTATCCACTCCACCTACAGTAGCCCCTATACAGTCATCTACTATCCTGTCCTTATTGTCTTTCAGGATATGCACAGGGCATGATAATGAACTGGCAGCAAAGTCCTTTTCGATATTTCCAAGCACATTGCCGCATAAGCCGTAAAAAAGTAAGATGCCCGAAGAATAAGGAGCAAGAATTTCTACCGTTTCATATACTTTCTTTTTCAGCTCTTTAGGACTCCTATGCAGGCCCAGTTCCATAAGATAGATCAGGACAGTGTATTTGGACTCTTTTTCTGCTTCATAGACAAGAGAGATATTCCCAAGTGGAAGTGTTGTGTAGATAATGTTCGTTCTATCGAGCTTTTCCACAAATTCTCCTATGTTCTCATTGTCAACAACAATGATCTCATTGAT
>CALBTS010000981.1 GCA_937968035.1 uncultured Methanomethylovorans sp. | reverse complement strand
CTGAGCAAAAAGGGAATTAAGTCCACAATCTTCCCAAATTTGTTTTCACCAGAAAAAGTTTCATCAACTCATAATAAAAACAGCAAGGTGTTCATTCATGTTGGGGAGCTTCAGAAACGGAAAGGCTTCGTGGAGTTCTTTAATGTTGTAAGAAAAGCGCCGGGTCACTTTTTCAAAGTAGTGGGACAGCCATCAGGCAGATCAGGATTTCTGTTTTATGAAGAATTGAAATCATTGAAGAATGTAAAATTATTAGGCCGCCTCAGCCATACCCAAACCATTAAGGAAATTGCAGATTCAACAGCACTGCTCTCAACATCACCGATGGAAGGATTCCCGAATATCTTTATCGAATCATGGGCCTGCGGAGTCCCTGTTATATCACTTTACGTTGATCCGGGTGGAACTATTGAAAAGAATGATCTTGGCGTTGTTGCTCATGGCAAAATGGATATGCTGTTAAACGCTCTGAATACAGTGAGCTCTGATGATGAATTCAAATCCAGATCACAAGCATACGTTGAGAATAATCATGTCTTGAATTCAAAAAGAATCCAGGAGATTGATGGGCTCTTCAAACGATTATTGGACGTTCCGCAGTAACCTGAAAGAAGCTGAACAACTGCCAGTCGGTGAAGGCACAATAACTTTTGAAATCCTCAGTTTAGAAGATGGGAGTGACTGACATCTGTAGTAAATGCTTACGGTAACAATACATATTCAGCATGCCATACTCATAGGTTCTGATACGATAAGTTACATGATATCAGTAATTGAACCGGCCTTTTAGCTGCTATTATGACAGGATTTTTCAAAAAATATTTTAACAAACTATATTACCAGAAATGGATAATTGGGATAAGCAATGAAAACCTGTCGGACATTATCAGAAACAGGAAGTTTGATCCTGATATAAACTGGCTTTTCAGGAACTCAAACAACAAAATATACGGAGATCCATTCTTTATCAGATCGAAGGATGGGAAGATTGAGATAATAATGGAAGTACTTCAGTTTGAGGGCGACTATGGCAGATTGGCACTATTAACCCTTGATGAAAAGTTTCGAATAAGTAAATTAAAGATTCTGCTCGACACAAAAAGCCATCTGTCATATCCTTTTGTTTTCAAGGAGGATGACAGGTATTTTATATTTCCGGAGTCTGGCAAAAATGGCAGGTTGTCGTGTTATGAATTTGACCCGGAGGCCGAGAGGTTGATATTCTTACAGGACATTCTAGAGTTACCATTACTTGACTCAACTATAATTAAAAAGAATGGAAGGTACTGGATTTTTGGAGTAATGACCGATGATGATGTAGGCTATGAGGAGTATGTTTTCTATTCAGATAATCTTCTGGGACCTTATGTGAGTCATCCCACAAATCCTGTAAAACGCGGATTGGATGGTACCAGGCCGGCTGGCAGCTTCATAGAGGTGGATGGGGCGATCTATAGACCCGCACAGAACTGTGAAAAAGAATATGGAGATTCAATTACGATTTACGAAATAACTGAATTAAATGAAAATAGAGTAGCCGAAGAACCATATATGAATATTGAAATAAACAGAAG
>CALBTS010000980.1 GCA_937968035.1 uncultured Methanomethylovorans sp. | reverse complement strand
CATCCAACCGCTCCACCAACCATTCAGCCCTTAAACCAATCCGATCTGCTCCTGAAGATCATCAATGAGTTTGACTATAGCCACAGTGAGAAACTTGGCGATGCGTTTGAGTACCTACTGTCGGTGCTCGGTAGCCAGGGTGATGCTGGGCAGTTCAGAACACCCAGACACATTATTGACTTCATGGTGGGGATCGTTGATCCCAAGAAGGACGAGACCATCCTGGATCCAGCGTGCGGTACTGCAGGGTTCCTAATTTCCTCCTACAAGCATATCATCAGGCAGAACTCGTCAAACTACAACCCTGAGGAGCATAACGGTACTTCACCGAATGGTGACGCGACAGTTGCCGACCGGATTATTTCTACCAATGGTTTTGCCGGTGACAAGTTGACCGCTGATGACAGGAAAATACTCGCCAGGAATATCCATGGCTACGATATCTCTCCAGATATGGTCAGGTTGTCGCTTGTGAATATGTACCTGCATGGGATAAAGGATCCGAAGATTTTTGAGTATGACACCCTTACCAGCGAGGACAACTGGCATCACTTCAGTGATGTAATACTTGCCAATCCTCCGTTTATGTCGCCAAAGGGTGGAATCAGACCACATAAGCGATTCTCAGTGCAGAGCAACCGCAGCGAGGTATTGTTCGTAGATTACATCGCTGAGCACCTTACGACTAACGGTAGGGCTGCAGTAATCGTTCCAGAGGGGATAATATTCCAGAGTGGTAAAGCCTACAAGCAACTCAGAAAGAAACTCGTAGATGAATGTCTAGTAGGGGTTATCTCCTTACCAGCAGGAGTCTTTCACCCATATTCAGGAGTAAAGACATCCATACTCTGGCTTGATAAGGTATTGGCAAAAAAATCGGACAAAATATTGTTTATTAAAATTGAAAATGACGGTTTTGACCTTGGAGCACAGAGAAGAGCTGTCAAGGGTAGTGATTTCCCAGCTACATTGGAGGCGATAATTAATTACAAAAGGAGCTTTACAGATGTTATAGATATTGATAATCTGATTATTCGGGTTGGAATGATCGTGCCCAAGCAACAGGTAAGTAAAAATGGTGAATATGTTTTAAATGGCGAAAGATTCAGACCTGATCATGTTCATAGATCATCCAAGTTTCCTTTGATTGAAATAGGCGAAATATGTGAATTGATAAATGGCAGAGCATTTAAACCAGAAGATTGGGAAACAGCAGAAAAAGGGGGATTACCTATAATCAGGATACAAAACTTAAATGATCTAAGTTCAGGGTTTAACTATTATTCAGGTGAAGATAATGGGAGATATCTTGTAGAACCTGGTGAACTCTTTTTTTCTTGGTCTGGTTCAAGAGGGACTTCATTTGGTGCACATATATGGTATGGGGGAAGAGCCATCCTTAATCAACATATATTTAAAGTGAGGTATGACAGCACAAAAGCTACAAAGAAGTACTTGTACTATGCATTAAATAAAGCCGTAGGAGAGGTTGAACAAAATCTACACGGTGGGGTTGGATTAGTCCATATCACCAAAGGTAATCTTGAAAGAATAAAAATTCCTCTCCCTCCGCTCCCGGTCCAGGAGGAGATTGTGGCAGAGATTGAAAGTTTCCAGAAGATTATTGATGGTGCAAGGCAGGTGGTAGAGAACTATAAGCCACGGATTGATATTGATCCGGAGTGGGAGATGGTGAAGTTGGGAGAACTGAGTGAAGTAAGAGGAGGCAAGAGATTGCCCAAGGGAGAGACTTTTAGCGAATCGCCTACTCAATACCCTTATATAAGGGTTACCGATTTACGGGAAATGACAATAGATTTATCAGGGATCAAGTATATCCCGAAAGAAATTCAGTCACAAATCTCGCGATATACTATCTCTGTAGATGATGTTTACATTTCGATTGCAGGTACCATTGGATTATTTGGAACAGTTCCAGAGAGATTAGATGGAGGTAACCTAACAGAAAATGCGGCGAAACTCATCATTGACAAGACAAGACTGAATAAGTTCTACCTTACCTATGTTGGGAACTCTCCATTCGTTCAAGAACAGATTAAGAGATTGACACACGCCGTTGGGGTACCGAAACTTGCTCTTGAAAGGATTAGGACAATTGAAATTCCTCTACCACCTTTAAATGAACAACAGCAAATCGCCGTCAGTATTGAACAGGAACTTTCAATTATTGGTGCAAACAAAAAGCTAATTGAAGTTTTTGAGCAGAAGATCAGGGACCGGATATCAAAGGTGTGGGGGGAATGATAGTCTTGAAGGTTATCAGCTGATGAACCATATTTAGCTACCTTATTGTTACACAGATCGGAAGAGCACACGTCTGAACTCCAGTCACCGAATACGATCT
>CALBTS010000979.1 GCA_937968035.1 uncultured Methanomethylovorans sp. | reverse complement strand
GGATCATCTATGGTGACCCTGCCCGCAAATGGAAGAGCGGTTTCGATGTCTGCATTCTTTTCTTTGTATTCCTCATCATGGCAGATGAATATCAGGGGTCCTGTGATCTTTGCATTACTGCGCTGAAAAGTGGGTGAACCAACGAATCCGAAAAGTTCTCCTGCATGTTTCCCTATTGTCTCATCATAAGTTCCCGTTTCTCGCCTGCTAAGTACCCGCAATTCAGGTATATCCTTTATCTGTGGTTCAGTTACATTCATTCCAAGCAACTCCATTACACTGTCCGGTCCAAGCAGGACCTTTTCTATCTTCTCCAGCCGACAGATATCTGATCTTATCTCACGAGCCCTGTTTCTCATCATATCAGAGATAAGGTCCTTCTTCCCTTCCTCTTCCGCATACAGTAATGTAGCGATCTCATCAAGTCCGAATCCCAGCAGGCAGAGGTTCTTGATCTTTATACCTTTCTCTATCTGTGGAAAAGTATAGTATCTGTAGCCTGTGAACTGGTCCCTGGCCTGAGGAACAAGCAGACCTTTGCGGTCATATAACCGTAAAGCTTTGCCCGTAAGATGCGTAATAAGGGAGAATCTGCCAATAGGTATCCTGTCGTTTGTCATCCTGCTCATCCCTAATAGAGCTTAAGATGGAATAAAGGGTCGTTATTTGCCACGGGGCAGACTTTTGATCTTAACCTTTGCTCTCATTACCTTTACTTTTCTCATATTGATCACCTCTTTGTTTTTTTTATGTGCAGTTTTCAGCAGCATGTAAAAAAGAAAAGTGAAGCAATCTTATACGCATGCTTCTTTCTTGCAGTGCATAGTATGATCCTTATAAGACTTCCTGCTTTCAACAGTTTTAATGAAGTTGATCAGTTCCTCTCTGGTGAACATACCTTTATGCATGATACAGGACACATTCTTGTTCAATGAGTTCATATCATCCGAGTCAAGGTCCTTTGCAGTGCAGATCATGATAGGAGTGTCAATAGTTTCGGGATTGGCCTTGAGCGCTTTTATAACATCAAAGCCACTGACCTCAGGCATCATCAGGTCCAGCACGATCACGTCAGGATGTTGTTTGAATGCAATATCTATGGCCTCCTGCCCTCCATAAGCTGTCAGTACATCGAATTCTTTCCCTCTCAGCATCGCAGCTATCAGTTCCACTGCACTTCTTTCATCATCTACGACAAGGATACTGAGCGATGATTTTGACATATCCGCTTTGATCTTCTCCAGTACGTTAACTAATGTCTCCTTATGAATGGGTTTTATGAAATGTTCCACAGCACCCCAAACGATACTCAACTTCCTTTCATCCACCATGGAAGTGATTATTACAGGAATGTCATGGGTCTGTGCTTTCTCTTTCAATTGCTTTAAAACGTCCCAGCCATCCATACCTGGCATCATAATATCAAGGGTAATAGCCAAGGGTTTCAGTTCGTTAGCAAGCTCAAGAGCTGTTTTCCCGTTAGCTGCAGTTGCCACTCTATAGCCTTCATGTAACAATGTGATCTCAAGCAATTCCCTGGAAGCATCATCATCCTCTACTACAAGTATAAGGGGTTCATCACCTCTGGCATATGGAGGCTCCATGATCCTTAGAACGGATGTTTCAGATTTTGTATCAGATTCGGAGCTAATGGATCCAGAGACACTTTGCATACTTTTTACCTCAGGTTGAAGAGCCACTGACCCCGAAAATGCTGTATCTTTAGTTATTCTATCGTTTGTTTCTTGCTGCAAAGGCAATTCGAACGTAAACGATGTTCCTTTCCCCAGTTCACTTTCAAACCATATACGCCCTTTATGCAGCTCTACGAATTGTTTTACCAGGGAAAGCCCAAGGCCGGTCCCCTCGTATTTGCGGTTTGTAAGATCGGAAGAGCGTCGTGTAGGGAAAGAGTGTAGATCTCGGTGG
>CALBTS010000978.1 GCA_937968035.1 uncultured Methanomethylovorans sp. | reverse complement strand
CGCATGTACCTGAAGAACAATGTAAGTATAAGAGTTCTTATGTGAGCACCATCCACATCGGCATCGGTCATAATGATGACCCTGTGATACCTGGCCCTGCTGATATCGTAATCATCCCCTATGCCTGTTCCCATGGCAGTTATGAGAGACAGCACCTCATTGTTCTTTAGTATACGGGCAAGCCTGGATTTTTCCACGTTGAGGATCTTACCACGGAAAGGCAGAATGGCCTGAAACCGCCTGTCACGTCCCTGTTTGGCCGAGCCGCCTGCAGAGTCACCCTCCACAAGGTATAATTCGCATTGTGACGGATCCTTTTCGGAACAGTCTGCAAGTTTTCCAGGCAGGGTGCTTATATCAAGGGCATTTTTACGTCTTGTCAGTTCCCTTGCCTTTTTGGCCGCTTCTCTTGCACGCTGGGCATCCAGCGCTTTCTGAAGGATCACGTTTGCGATCTTTGGATTCTCTTCCATGAACTCAGCAAGCCCGTCAGAAACCATGGATTCGACAATACCTTTGACATCACTATTACCAAGTTTTGTCTTGGTCTGCCCTTCGAACTGGGGGTCGGTGAGTTTCACATTGATTATAGCGGTCAGACCTTCCCTGATATCCTCACCGGAAAGTTTATCATCACCTTTGGCAAGGTTGTTCTTCTTGATGTAATCATTGGCGACCCTCGTGAGAGCTGCTTTGAATCCTACAAGATGCGTGCCGCCCTCATGCGTATTTATGTTGTTCGCAAAGGAGTACACCGACTCATTATAACTATCAGTGTACTGCATGGCTATCTCAACTATGGTTCCTTCCTTTTCCCGCTCAAAGTATATGACGTCCTTGTGAAGCGTATTGCGTTTCTGGTTGAGATGTTCAACAAAGGATATGATCCCTCCTTCGTACTGGAATACATCCTTCTGTTCCTCGTATGCTCTCTTGTCCGAGATAGTGATCTTCAATCCTTTGTTCAGGAATGCAAGTTCCCTTAAACGGCTTACAAGGGTCTCATAGCTGAAAACAGTGGTTTCCAGGATGGAGGCATCGGGCTTGAAGGTTACCGTTGTCCCGGAACCTTCTGCATTTCCAACTAACTGGACTGCTGCAGTGGGTATGCCTCTTGCATAACGCTGGTAATACAGATCCCCATTACGTTTTACATAGACGTCCATCCATTCTGATAAGGCGTTCACCACTGAAACACCTACTCCGTGAAGGCCACCGGAAACCTTGTAGGAGCTTTTATCGAACTTACCACCGGCATGTAGTATGGTCATTACGACCTCAAGAGCGGACTTGTTATACTTGGGGTGATCGTCTACAGGAATACCTCGACCATTATCCTGTACTGTCACAGAACCATCCGTGTTGATAGTAACATCTATCTGAGAACAAAAACCTGCCAGCGCTTCATCTATACTGTTGTCCACCACTTCGTATACCAGGTGATGCAGACCTCTGCCGTCAACACTGCCTATATACATACTGGGACGCTTGCGCACAGCCTCCAGGCCCTCAAGTACCTGAATATGCGTGGCATCATAAGTTTCTTTTTTGTCCATGTATTGATCTCCGTGAAATCTGATGAATTAATAAATTGGATTGTGCTTAAAACCCATGGTCTTAGAATGCCTGGAAATGAAGGTAAAATTGCTGTTGTATACCTACTGATACATTTTCTTTTAACGAATGCTGCACTGAATATAGCATTCATTATTCATAAAGGTTTATATAATTAGATAGATGGAGCGGCCTATATGCTGTAATTTGATGATCA
>CALBTS010000977.1 GCA_937968035.1 uncultured Methanomethylovorans sp. | reverse complement strand
GGAACAACTCCAACAATGGGTCGGGCTGCAGGAAGCGACCTAAGCGTGGGTCGTAGATGCTAGATATGGCTGAGGATGATTGCATAAATAATTATAATTATCCCAAAATCCGCAATAGGAAAAAATTCTAATGCGTAGCAATAGGGCAAAAATATAGTAATAATTATAAAAATCAATGAATAAAAAGTGTTAAATTGCAAAGAAAAAGTAAAATTTTAAGGGAAGAAAATCTTACAAAATGCAAGAGATAAAAATACAATTTACCGATAAGGAAATAACCCCTTGGGGAGGAATGCTTTTGTTAAAGAATATGTTGGAAACCACCAAATTTTGTTCGGTTATAGAATCATGTTCTGCAATACCACAGCCCGGATCGAATCGAGGATATAAACCATATACTATAGTCGAATCATTTATAACGAGTGTCTGGTGTGGTGCAAATCGTTTTATTCATACCGAGGTTACCCGTCATGATAAAGTGCTAACAGAATTATTTGGTTGGCGTCCTGCACCGGGACAAGATACGTATAAGAGATTTTTTTCAAAGTTCACACAGACAAAGAATAATGAGGTATTTTTTTACCTATACAATTGGTTTTTTTCCAATCTTCAATTTGACAATTTAACGATAGACTTTGATTCAACAATACTAACCAGATACGGAGAGCAGGAGGGTGCTAAAAGAGGATATAACCCTCAGAAACCTGGCAGGTCATCACATCATCCTTTGATGGCTTTCATAGACGATATAATGATGGTTGCTAACTTTTGGCTACGCAGTGGAGACAGTTATACATCGAACAATTTTTCTGATTTTTTGGAAGAAACACTAAATCGTTTGGGTGAAAAAAATGTTAGTTTGTTACGGCTCGATAGTGGATTTTACGATAAACTGGTCTTTAACATATTGGAAGAAAAATCTATTTCGTACATAGTATCAGCTAAATTTTATGAGCCAATACAGAAGGTAATAGCAAAGCAACGGACATGGTTGAAACTTGAAGAAGGCGTAGAAGTTGCCGAGACGATGTATCATAGTCCTCAATGGGATAGCCCACGTCGGATGATAATGGTCAGACAATTTTTACCTGAAAGACCAAAGGCAACCGGAAAGGTATTGCGTTTATTTGAGGATGAATTTGAATATAAACGTTATAGATATAGTTGTTATATAACAAACATGAACCTATCTGCGTCAGATGTTTGGAGGCTTTACAGACGGAGAGCAAATGCAGAGAACCGTATAAAAGAACTCAAGTATGACTTTGGATTTGACAGTTTTAATATGCATAATTTTTGGGGTACTGAGGCAGCTTTAAACTTTGTTATGTTGGCATATAACCTGATGAGTTTATTCAGGCAATTTATTGTCAACTCCAAGACACAGGAAAGATTATCCACATTGAGATTTAAAGTTTTTGCAATTGGTGCATACCTTATTAAAGATGGACGTAATGTTGTACTGAAATTATCATTAGCATTAAAAAGGCGAGAGTGGTTTACTGGAATTTGGAATTCCAGTAAAAAATTTACTCTTCCTGTTCATTTTTCTAATGCGTAATTTGGGATTATCAATTAACCGCCATAGTTTCTGGCGGGTAATTAGTTATTTTAAAGTAATTATTCTTCATCAACATATATTGGACCTGGCAATGGATCCCAAGTAGGCCAGTATATTTCTGAAATACAATCTAATTTCCATTCATCTGATACCTTCCTTTTCTTAAACAAAAAAAATACTTCAGCTGAGTCTATAGTGTTTTTATAAGTTATTTCATGCCAATACAATGAGTCGTAAGGCTCAATGTACTCTCTTAAATATACCCACTTACAATTGCTTTTAAACTCATAAGATTTATTAACAAAATATTTTTTAATAAAAGATATTAGGCTTGTTAATTCTCTATCTCTTTTCGGAGGAAAACTCTTATAACGGTATAAAAAGAATGAGTCAAGATACAATGTTCTTAATGTATCGGAATTATTCATTACTATTTTACTGAAATCAATATTTCTGTTTAAATCATCAATACAGTCACATGCATTTGGTTTGATTAACATACTTATTAGAAATACTATATTTATAAACATATTTTCCTCATTTGAAACTTTCAAAAAATCAGTCTTCAATAATTAGTAATTGTTTAGATATAATATTCCAAGGTGTCTTTAAAATAAAATAATAAACACCATCAGAATATTCACGCAAGTCTAATTTAATATTCTTCCTACCATTTTTCGAATTTACCCATTCCTTTGTATCCATCTTAATTCCTTGTATGTTATATATATTCAAAGAATGAAGACCTTCTTCATCTCCTGAAAATTCTAATTCTACTTCATTGCTGCCCACAGGATTAGGATTTATAGTAAGCAAAGTTGGATTGAATAATTGAACACCTCGCAAAGAAAAACTACAAATACTATCAAGAAAAATCAATCCTGTAGATGAAAATATACATACTTCATCAGAATTTGATTTGAATAAATTAATATTAACTGGATTAATATTTTTACTTCCCAATAATACTTTACCAGTTATTTGAAGGTTTATTGATTCTAGATCGGAAGAGCACACGTCTGAACTCCAGTCACCGAATACGA
>CALBTS010000976.1 GCA_937968035.1 uncultured Methanomethylovorans sp. | reverse complement strand
CTCAGAAGGCCTTGCTCCATTACTGTTGAACCAGATCAGAAGATATGTTTTCATATTTTAGTATACATTTGCTGTAGATAAGTAGATTATGATATATGGTATATTGAGAATCAATCTTCTCCGTTAAATTCTCTCCTAATAGTGGCCAATACGTCTCCAAATGCCTCTCTAATATTACCTTTAGCAAATCTAATTTGCGTTATTCCGAGTATGTTTGAAAATTCTGCCGTGTCTTTTTCTAACAATACTATGGCTTTTTTAAAGCCCAGCTTTCCTTGGAATAAACCTAGTTCATGTATTACATTTTCACGAGCATGCATTTGACCATATGTGTCCATATCCTCTCCCGTTAAAATTAATAGTGCAAAGGAACTTTTGTCGAGCATTAACTCTAAAACTTCTTTGACAGTTGATCCAGCTCTAGGACCTATTTCATAAGCTTCTACATTAAAACCATGTTGTTCATGAAGATGGTCTTTTAAATGTCTCCATTGGTTATCGTTTCCATGGCCTATAAAAACTGTTATAGGTTCCGATGTAATAGTAATTTTGCTTTTATCTAAGTTTGCTTCTAATAGTTGAAATATGGATTCTATATCGCTTCGAATTGGGAATTCAATACTAGCAAACATAGTAAAACCATTTAAGTGAAGATACAACTGACAATTATTCGAACTATGGGATAATTGAAACCCTGTTGCTCGAGGATATTCTGAAAAAAATTCGTCTACCGTATCAAAGCGCCATGTTTCATTTCCATTTTCAATAGCAAGGATACAAGGTTTGCTATTGTCATCAAGTTTAGTGAGAAATGAATCATATATTTGCTTAATTACTTCCAGTGGAAACTTTGTTTTGTAGTAAAACTTTTGTTTAATCATATTAGTCCTCCATAGTTTAATTAATATAGCGTACTTTATATTTTTTTAATATGCGGTGTATTAATTTGACTAGACACATAACAAGTAATAAGAGTTGGACAAGATATGTTCCTAATAGATTAATACTTACAAAGAAAGGGAATGGTTGCTATCTAACCCATCCCTTTCCGCCAACTCTATAATCAAGCTTGTGAGCCATCTTTTGGTATGGCTAATGGACATTTATCTAAAATCACAGGACTGGTGTTGGTAAATTTTGCTAATGCTTTCCTGAATGAACTACACCATCTACATCTTCCATCATAATTTTCCCCTATTATTGTAAGCCTATACTCCCTTTCCCTTCCTTTTATTTCAGAAAGATTAATTTTTCCGCTAGATTGTACTTTTGTATTGACCCACTCTTCAACTCTATACAAAGTTTTTTCCCTGATAATATCATCTGAACACATTATTTCCCAGGAACATTGTTTTGGATGAAATCTTATGCGGGCGCCAGTATAGGTTAAAATAACAAAAGGCTCGGCAAATGTTGGATAATCTGGCTCATATTTCTCACAATTCTTGCATCTATCAGCCCTGCAGATGCCATCTGAAGTTACAGGAACCCTGCCATCGATGAATTTACAATAATATAAGTCGTTCCCAGCTCCACCTTTCATATTCAATGGTTCTAAAATCTTGCACTTGTACACTATATCACCACTCAATTCGCTTTGAAACAATAAGATTAAATAACCCCTACTGATTTGGTAAACACGATATTATGAGTTTAAAACTCCTAAATATCCAAGCAAATTCGATTTTTAGGCATTACGCCGTCTATCTACTACTTTGACATGTTGTTTTCACTCATGCGGCAACTGGTGTAACTGCCCCAAAGTCACCAGTAAACTACATTTTAAACCTACAAATAAAAGAAAATAAATAGAAAAATTACAGGCTTTAAACCCGTAACATCAATACTCTTCCTGCAGAGACCTGAGAGCCTTCAGCACCATGGATGCATAGTGTTTTGTTTCAGTCTTGTAGTGTTCTTTTGCCTTTAGGGCATCGGGGTTAGACGTAGACAGGTTTTTCAGCCTTTCAAGGGTAATTTTAGCTGTGTCAAGCACCCAGAGATCTCTTGTTTCACCATCCACTGTGTACATTGATTCTGGCCTTATAGATGTCAGAATCTCGCCTTCAGGCGTAGTATATGTGCTCGGCTTGCCAACGATGGCTACGAATTCAGGTGTATCACATTCTGCAAGCATCTGAGCTGCTTCTGGTTGGTACTGACCTGCATATATTAAGAATGACCCGGTCGGATCGGACACTCTTCCGCGCCAGTACTCGGATTCACTGCCAATGTCCTCTTTCTCCGTAAGGGTTCCCACTATGAACATCCTGTTTACTTTTGCGCCCGTAGGAGTGAATAGATACTGTGGAGAATATTGGTCGTTCCCATCCTTGAAGGTCAGATTGGATTCCCTGAATTCCTGAGCGAATATCCTTCTGGCAACTTCACGGGTGTAGCCTGCCATTTAGAACACCTCCGCTTCATTTATGAGTTCTGCAAGCAATTCAGGGTCCAGAGTGGATTCCTTTTTTATTGACTCCACGAGTATGTATCTGTCAACTCGCGGTCCTGAAACCGTATAATACTTACCTGCAAGTTTTTGTTTCATAGTTTCCAAAACCACACCCTGATCAAGTGCATCCATAGCCATAGCTTTTGCACTTTCCAGAGTGATCCCCGATATTTCTTCTGTAACTTCTCTTTTGAGGAGGATATCCTGAGTGATAATCCCTGTATCAAGAACAGCTTTTAAACGCAAATCAGATAAACCCTCTACTTTACCGTGCTCTGCACATGCACCTTTTGTTAAAGCACGGTTACATTGAGGACAACGCTTTATGAGCCCCGACCCGGATTGAATATCAACCATCGCACCGGAAAAAACAATATCTCTCGAAATATCTTCAGCAATTTTTTCAATGGAGCTGTTCTTTTCAAGCTCTGTCTCTATTTTTCCATTCCATTCTTTGGTTATAATGTTTTTGAATAGATAACTTTGCCCTTCTTCTACAATAGGAAGACCAGCGTTTGCCCATATCGTAAATCTGATAATGCCTGTCTCATCCCCAATCAACCCTTTCTGAGAAATTAGTTCATTTGTGTTTTCCCACAATTGAACAACTTTACCTTTTACCTGTACCCACTTCCCATTTTCGGAAATTTCTGCTACTTTTAGAAGAGGTAAATAGTAATTTAAATCTTCGTGAACTTTATCGATGGAACTGCTCTTGTTAAGCTCAATCTCTATTTTTCCATTCCATTCTTTGGTTATAATGTTTTTGAATAGATAACTTTG
>CALBTS010000975.1 GCA_937968035.1 uncultured Methanomethylovorans sp. | reverse complement strand
TGGAACTGCTACATTTATCCGGACAGTAAGTTAAGCTAAAAAGCTTAATTTAACGGATATGAAAAAAAGGAGAAAGTTTGACCGGGAGTATAAACAGATGGTTGTTGAACTCTCAGAAGCAAGAGGTAACATTTCTGCACTTGCTGTGGAGATGGATCTTCAGCCGGAACTGATATACCGGTGGCGCCGGGAATCTCTGGCACATTTGGGTGCCAGTTTCCCGGGTCAAGGCAATAAAACTATGACAGAAGAGCAAAAGGAGATCTCACGGCTGAAGAAGGAGCTTCGTGATGCACAGTTAGAGCGTGACATCTTAAAAAAAGCTGTAAGCATTTTCTCCAGGAGCGATGGCAAATATTCCAATTCATAAAGGCAAATGACTGCATATTTCCCATTGAGAAGATGTGTAAAGTATTAAGAGTAAGCAGGAGTTCATATTACAGTTGGCAGAGGCGTAAACCTGGCAAGAGGGACAAGGAGAACGAAGATTTATCAAACCGCATAAAAAGGATTTACGAGTTCAGCAAAAAGACCTATGGCAGTCCCAGGGTTACAATAGCACTTCTGGAAGAAGGGATCCCTGTGTCAAGACAACGAGTAGCCCGATTAATGAGAAAGCAACATTTGCAGAGCATTATTCGTAAGAAGTGGGTTGTTACAACTGACTCCAGGCATAATTACCCTGTGGTGGAAAATAAGCTCAATAGAGACTTTACGGTGACCAGAAAAGGGCAGGTATGGGTGTCGGATATCACTTACATTAAAACCTGGCAAGGGTGGCTTTATTTGACGGTTATAATAGATCTTTATGATAGAAAAGTAATTGGTTGGGCATTTAGCAGATCTTTAAAGGCAATCCATACAACCATTCCGGCCTGGAGGATGGCAGTCAGGAGCCGACCCATAACCCAAGAGCTGATTTTTCATTCTGACCGTGGTATTCAATATGCCTGTAATGAGTTTAAAGAATTACTCTCATCCTATAAACTTGTCGAAAGAAGCATGAGCCGCAAAGGTGATTGTTGGGATAACGCTGTTGCTGAAAGTTTCTTCAAGACACTGAAAGTTGAGCTTGTTTATCAAAACATTTTTAAGACTTTTGAGGAAGCTCAATTGTCTGTATTCGAATACATTGAAGCATGGTATAATGTAAACAGAATTCATACGGCAATAAAAACATCAATAAAAAACAAAAAAGAGTTTTTAAGAAATCAATTAGTGGCTTAACAAAATGTCCGGGAAACTATTGCAGGTCCATATAATTCAATAATTCTGCTCAACATGCCATCATTTCCGTATTCAAACTCATATAATGGATTTCCAAAGTCGGAATTATTTGCGATCTGTCTTATTCTAACGCTATCAGCGTCAGATGTTCCTCTTTCACAACTGGTGAAAAAAAGGATTGCAAGTGCGAAAATCAAAAGATAAGATAGTTTTATCATGTTGTTAATACTATTTAGTTTCTTATTTAGCAACAATATATTAGACTATTTTGCAGTTATTTTTTTAAATAGGCACTTATGAGTCAGTCTAACGTGTTCATCTGGATTTAATGAGCCACCCCAATATGAATATTCCATTATTAAATCCATCGACATTGTGTTGTTTTCTGAATCAATATGAAATCGCATATAACTATCATAACAAAAAATCAAATTTGAATAAAAATAAATTAATCCATCAAGATTTGGCTCAATAGAAGACCAATTAACACCAATGGTCTTAATATTGCCCTCACAATCAGATATTTTGATTATCTTTTCATTTTCATTATAAAACTCCAATTCTGCATATATTTTAATGTTTCTTGAATATTCAGAATAAGTATTAAACGGGTAAAGCAAAGTCCCACATGGAGTTAAGTTCTCATTTGTCTTACATTCCGTTAATACCCACTTACCCGGCAAATAATCGTCCCAAACAACAGTTGGTTCAGGTTCATCATTGTTGTCCTTGCTACAACTGAAACTTATCAGAGTTAAGGCAAGAACTAAAGTTGACAAGGTGGTTAGATTCTTCATTACTATATGTTTTAGACAGTCAGACATGTTAATAAATTCAGGATTAGTATTTTTCATAAAGAAAATACACATACTCAAATTCACTATTACTACTATACTTTAAAGCAGCACGCACTGGGTACTTACCATATTCAACGTCATAGTTGATAGTTGATGTAAATCCACCACCCTCATCGAATGATATTAGATTAAATTCATTTTGAAACTCAAGTTCCCATTCTCCAAAAGATATGCCTGTTAACATAAGTATAGAAACATCAATGCTTTTAAAAGGACTGTACATTTCCCCAAATTGAAACGTTTCTTCCCAACCACCTGAGCCAATAGGATAATACTCCTTAATCAGTTTTACATTCTTATTATCAATTCTTGATACGGTAAGAACATCCAGAGTATCGAAATCAGATTGGCTATCGTGCTTTACCAAATAAACTTCTGATTCAAGTTGGTTTTTATCATTAAAATTTAAGATTTCTTTACGATCGTAGGATGCTATAATGCAACTATTCCCATTCCATTCCATAATTTTAGTGTCATAACCAGTAATTTTCACTGGTTTGCCAACTTGATTATATTCAATGTCAATAATGTCTTCGTCATGATAAATCTTAACAACCTTCCCTTTAGAATCATATTCAAAAATATAAAAGGGATTTTCCATCGCAGCATTATCTGAGATTTGTAATAGTCTGTAGCGGGAATCATCAGACCCATCTTCATTTTCACAACTTATGAAAGTTATGGCGATTAGAATTAGTGTAAAACTAAAAATTACTGCTTTTTTCATATTAGGTGTTTTATCGGTAAACGAAAAAATTATGGAAATGTTTTAATAATCAACAGATTTGAGAATTTAGAAATGATGTCAGGCAGTCATAACATTTAGTTCCATATGAATTATTTACTTATGACCTAATTGTTCATTATAAAGATTTTTTGATAAAACCAGTCGGGAAACCCAAATTAGGATGAAAAGAATTGCAGTATATTTATGCTACATATACCAATAAGTCAAACGAATAACAGAAATGATGGAATATAAAAGGAACTTTTCATTAATTGCCGCTTATGCTTTTCTGAAGGAACATGGATTTGAAAAGGAAGCCGAAGAAATCAGGATGTCCCCCGACCAATTCAAATCTTATAATACCACATTAAGGCGTGCAAAAATCATCACGCTGGTTCGTGACAATAAACTTCTTGATGATTTCTATCAAAAAGTATGGACATCTGGATTAACAGACAGGGGAAGAACCAGAACGAAATTCTTTGAAAACCTCGTTGTCCGGTTTAAGAATGACCAAGATGGGGTTGAGCCTGAGGGTGAAGACGAAGAAGAAGTTATTGTACAAGAAGAAAATGAATTTGCTTACGAAAACGATCTCCGAAATTATCTTGTTCGCAACCTTAATGTAATCGAGAAAGGACTTAGACTTTACGAGGCAGCGGGAATTAACGGTGAAGAGTTTTATATTCCGGGAACAGCAAGGCGGATTGACATATTAGCCGTTGATAGAAATGGAAACTTTGTTGTCATCGAACTCAAAGTCAGCCGAGGGTACGAAAAGGTTATTGGACAAACACTTTATTACCAGTCAAGCATCAAAACATCTTTCAATCAGGAGAAGGTACGTGTAATAATTATTGCAAGAGAAATTTCAGGGGAAATAAAGGTAGCGGCTCAGTTTTTGCCGGACTTTGAGTTGTTTGAGTATCAACTCTCTTTGTCGTTAAAGAAGATCAAATAGTTGAATAAAATTCCCTTACCTAATAAAGCCAAATAAACCATTAATTTATTATAAATGCTTGAGAAAGATATTGAAAACCTAATCGCACAACATCCAGATGAATTTTTCCCGGATTCAGGATTCACTCTTTTTGGGCAACAAGTTAGACTTGGCAAATGCTATGCTGACATAATTTTTAAAGACAGGCATAACAGAAAAATTATTGTAGAAGTTAAGCGGGGCATACTTTCACGAGATGCTTCAGGACAAGTAATGGAATATTATGGACTTTTAAAAACTGAACGTCCAGATGATTTTGTTGAATTGATTTTATGCGCAAACATTATCCCAACTGAAAGGAAAAAGTTCTTAGAGAGTGTCGGCATTGAGTGTAAAGAACTTGGGATAAATATATTAAACCAAATTGCTGAAAAGGTTGGTTACAAGTTTATTGAACGTCAACAAAAACAAACGATAGTCGAAGACGTAAAATTACCAGCATCTGAAAATGTGTGGATTTTCCAAGCCAATCCACAACGGTATGACGTAATAAATGCTCTCGCTGATAACGAGGTAACAAGCAGTATTGTTCACTGGGAAATAAATCAACATAAATCCGAAATATTTAAAGGGCATACTGCATTAATCTGGCTTTCAGGAAAAGAAGCCGGGATATACGCTATTGCTGAAATACTTACAGACCCTGAAGTAATGGCAGAAAACAATGCCGAGAAAAAATATTGGGTTGACAGTGCTGATCAAGTCGGAGAAAGGCTTCGAGTTAAAATGAAAATTGTGAGAAACCTACTGCAAAATCCAATAACAAAGGAAGCAATAAGAAATGTAGCCGAACTCCGGGGACTTAGTATCTTGAAACAGCCACGTGGGACTAATTTCCCAGTAAGAGTTGAGGAATGGAATCTTATAATGTGTAATAGTCAGTACTTGATCTGACAGTAGGGGTATTTTTACTAACCAT
>CALBTS010000974.1 GCA_937968035.1 uncultured Methanomethylovorans sp. | reverse complement strand
TCAAAAAGATGCACGTCCATGCCGGATGGTTCTTTGTGCCCAATCCTCATTATCCGGGGTATTTTGATACTCCTGCTAAGGAGTGGGCAGCAGAGTACAGGAAAGCTGCAATACAGGTATTTAATGCATTTTACGGAGCAGATACTGAAAATCTCCTTCTTCGCATGGAGCAGGAGTATGGCAAAGAGATGAAATACAGAATGAGCAACAAAATGAACGTGGGTATTTCCTCGGATATCGTTGAGGTGACGAAGACACTAAAAGATCTGGAAGCTTACCTGAAGTTCGCTCTTTCTGTAATGGAGGTAGTTCCATATAATGCGGAGCTTTCTTTGCTCGCGTTGTGGAGATTGTTCTTCACCCACGTCGAAAGCGCATCCGAGGATATGGATAATGCAGTTTTCAGGGCAGTCTCCATAGAAAAGGCCCTGGAATATGAGGGCAGTGTGCATCTGCGCATGCAAACGATCCACAACATCATGGATGAGGTCAATGAGATCATTGCTTTTGTGAAGGATTATCCTAAGTCATCCGATATCGTGCATGAACTGCGACAGCGACATTCCCGGTGGCTGAGGCCGGAAATAATAGCAGTGCACATTGTGCAGAAACCATGTGTTGTCTTCCTGGAAACAAAGACCTATTCGGATCAGACCGAAACAATAACAAGAGAGAATCTATCGGATATCATGAGCTCTTTTTCTGCGAAATGGACTGCCGTGGAAAACGCAAAGAGTTTCCTGGACCTGGATTCCTGCGCTATCTCCATGGTCACCAAACTGCTGGTACCTGAAGCGGAAAAGGAGATAGCTGAGATATATAATACAAAGTATTACAATATCATGTGAAGTTCTCGATAAACCTATACAAAAGAGAGATCAATTGGAGGATATATATGCCATCTAAAAAGAATATGATCGAGATCAACGATCCCTTCGACCTTGTACAGTCCCTGGGTCTTGATACAAATGTAGGAGAAGATGTTCTGGAACTTTGCAGACGGAACGATATCTCATATCTGGGAGTTTTTGGTTCCTTTTCAAGAGGCGAACAAACAGAGAAAAGTGATCTGGACCTCATGGTAGCATTTTCAACAGGAAAGAGCCTCATTGACCACATAAGGATAGAGAAGGAATTTGCAACTTTACTGGGGAAAAAGGTCGATCTTAGCACTGAAAGGTCATTGAGCCCATACCTTGCCCCTGTGATCAAAAAAGATCTCAAGAGGATCTACTGTGAAGCATGATACTATTCTGAGAGATGAAGTTAAAAATGGAATAAAGCTGTTCATAGTGCTTTTTATAATATCTTTTATAATTGTAGCTTTTTTTCAATTTTATTCAATGAGTGTATATGAAGTAATCAAAAATACATTAGATGCTGTATCAAGTTATTTAATATCGAAATTAGGGGAAAAAATGTACAAAACAATTGGTATTTCTCTTATTTTTGCAATACCTTTTACCCTTTTACTTCATGGTGAAGAAAGTGATGACATAGAAGATGATGATGAAAGTGACGAGATAGAAGATGAAGATTATTTAGAAGTTCCGGAGGAATTCATAGGAAGAGAAAGTGAATATTGGAAAAGATATTACAAAGCATTTCCAGAATTGTGTGAAGATTAAAATCTTCTCGACGGTATATAGAAGAACATACCTTTGAATTTGTATCCAGAAATAGTTTGTAGAATGCTACCTGATATTAGTGAAAACTATAATTCTATTTTCGAAGTAAATAACAAAATTTATATATCGATACTATTTTACTGCATAGTATAATGATGCATAATATGTACGATTTTATTATGCTGAATAGGATGAAGCAGACCTCATCGAACTCCACAAAAAATCTAAGCCTTTAAAGTTAGATAACAAGCCTATTAATACTTCTGAAGGGGAAAGACAGTTAAGGGAACTTTTAAGGGGTATTAGGAATAAAGAATGAGATAGACTTTTCATTTTACCCATGACGGAGCATTTGAACAAAACGCAAAGAAATTCATGGACCTAGATTCATGCGCTATCTCTATGGTCACCAAACTGCTGGTACCTGAAGCGGAAAAGGAGATAGCTGAGATATATAATACAAAGTATTACAATATCATGTGAAGTTCTCGATAAACCTATACAAAAACACAATTCTTAATTTAAGATAATTACGTGATAAAAAATGGAACATTTATCAGATGTGAAAGAGAACATATTAAATATCCAAGAGGACAAAAGGTGTTACGTATGTGGAAGAACACCAGTTGATTTTAAAAATTGTTTTCTTTTGAGGGAACACGATCAGAAAATCAAAAAAACATTTGAAATGTTCTGGGAAACATGGGAAAGAGAGTTAGTTGACACTAATCTGATCAAAGACTGGATTCGTTTTTTAGATGAAGTACTATACGGCAGTATTTTAGATAACTATTCGGATTTCGACATGAATGCTTTAAGATCAGATAATACTTTTTTTGAAAAGCTGCATCATTTACCATTTTTTATCTATTTTGGCAAAAAGCACAGATCGGAAGAGCACACGTCTGAACTCCAGTCACCGAATACGATC
>CALBTS010000973.1 GCA_937968035.1 uncultured Methanomethylovorans sp. | reverse complement strand
TCATTAAAACCGACTCTGAAGGAAATAAGCAATGGGACAAGACTTTTGGAGGAAAATCAGGTGATGGTGCAAGATCAGTCCAGCAGACCTCTGACGGAGGATACATAATGGCAGGTGTGACAGAGTCTTTCGGCGCTGGGGCAGGAGATGCTTGGCTCATTAAAACCGACTCTGAAGGCAATAAACAATGGGACAAGACTTTTGGAGGAAAATCAGGTGATGGTGCATCTTCAGTCCAGCAGACCTCTGACGGTGGATACATAATGGCAGGTTCGACACATTCTTCCGGCGCTGGAGACTATGATGCTTGGCTAATAAAGCTTGAAGGTAATATGGAAGACAGTTCTTCTTCAAACAATCCGAATACTATTGAAAAGCCAGCTGAAAGAACTATTCCGGGATTTGGAATATTATCTGGGATCCTTATTTTGTTGCTTGTCGTTGCATGGAGGCGGTGGAAATGAAAAGGCAAGTCTTTTTTATCTTTTGTCTTCTTTTACTTCTAATTTTTGTAACTCCTGTTTCTGCATTTACAATGGATACAGTAGAAGTTAGAATAGATGATCATGGAAACGGAATTATAGATTTCCACTATTCATTAAATTGGTATGAAAAATTATCTACTAGAGCGTTAGCTCTTCTATATGGTGGCGAAAGAGAGTTGATTCAAAAAAAGTTTTCTAGCGCTCTAGGAAAAGATGTTTATGTAAAAGATTTGAATTTAAAAACAAGTGAAGCAAGCCTTTTAATTCCAGGAATAGTGGATTATAGGATTGAAAATGATGCTGGGTATTGGATTAGTTACACCGGCGTAAAACCAACAGGAAGTATTAGTATAGAGGATGTTAAAATAATATATCCTGATGGTTTTTTTCTCAGCAGTACAGGAAAAATACCTTCAGGAATTCATTTTGTGGATAATAATTTAGCAGTATATTATACTCGTGCTCTATTCTATCAGGACTATTATTCTTCCACTTCTGTACTTTATTATCCAACAGGTAATCCATGGGAAGAATTGAAGAAATCAGGAGGAAAGTTTGTTGGAGACACTGGTCTCTTCAAAGCAATGCTAGACACGGAATTAGGATCCTATGGTTCTAATTTCTATAAGTTGTTTCCTAAAGAAGTAGAACGTATTATAGAGGCCTATGAACAGCTTTCTGAATTAAGAACGGGTGGACCATTCAAAGTAATTATTGAAGATCCTGAATGTATATCCAAATTCATTTCAGGCACCACATTTAATTCATTGATGACAAATCCTAGTAACAAACAATTTGCTCCTGCAAACAAAGATATGTACGATGACATGAATCAACTATCTGAATTAAAGAAAGATGAAGTGAATCTTCTGGAAAAGTTCGTTTCTGAGCCTTTAGGTGATGATTATAGATTCAATGATGAAACTTACCAGTCTCTTATTACAAACCTTAATCAGCAAAAAGAGATTCTAAAAAGGCTTAATGAAAAATCCCAATCAATGGTAGATATAACTAAAAAGAATAAAGATTTCATTGAAGCTCTTGACAAAAACCTTTACTCTAAAATTCTGAATTTATATGAGCTTTCAGTGCAGGCATCTGCAATCGATTTGCAGAACGTAGAGGAAGAGTTAAAGTACTTACAAGCCCTTGAACCAAAAAGTGTCATAACTAAAGAGTTTACAAGCGAAGACTTTAAGTCAGAAGCTCCTAGAGATGGAAATATCGCATCCCAGCTTAGTTATGACGATGGGCTAATGGATACAACAGGGAGTAGGAGTCCTTCAGGTCATGCTGTGTTTTTTTCTGGAGAGAACGGGTTAAAAGTAAGCGGTATTCAGTTATATAGCTACAGATACGATGAGATTGATCAGGGCATGACCGTGGAGCTTTGGGATGAGGATCTGAAAACTATCTATTCGAAGAGCTACGATTATGAAGACCACTTCCCGTACAGTTATCCACAGGACTCAGAAGCCAAGTTAGACTGGGTTACCATTACGATACCGGATGTCCAGGTAGATGGAGGGTTTTATGTTGTACTGTTCACGAATTCTTTCCAGCCTTCGTGGGCTGCATCTTCTGCTGAAGAAATGATCGATGAAGAATCCTCTGCTGAAGAGACATATGTTGAAGAAAGCAATGATGAAGAAACGTCCAGAAGAGGACCTCCTGAAGGATTCAGACCAAAAGATGGTATTCCTGAAGGTGGTATTATGATTGGATTAGACACAAGCAGTAATTCAGGAAACTCTTATGTTGCGAACCAAAATCCAAACAGTTTGTCCAAATATAAAGCAAACTGGATGATCAGAGTGATTTATGAGTAAACTCCTGCTGGCATTCTATAGCATGTAATTAGAAGTCTGGCTGATGTCACAAGTGGATTAGATTTCTCTTGTGACAGGCAGATCAGGCTTCATCTTAATGTATTCAAAACACCGTAAGCAGGGTGTTAACCCATAGCATTCACTTTTTGGGTATTTTGTTCAGCCACGTTTTAAATAATAGGGATCAGTATCAAAGACTTTCACTTTGGATTCCATTCTATAGTTGTTATACTTTGTTGAGAGGACAGTTCTTAAAAAGGAATGTTAAAATCCTCACTTTGATGCCAAAGACCATCAGAAATAAAAAAGAAAAAGGAAGTGTAGGTATTATCAACTCTTCCTATACAACATAATAACGCCAATAACCAAAATCAGAATTAACCCAATTGAGTAAAAGTTACTTGTTGCTCCTGTATTTTTCAAGTCATCTGGCATCTGAAGGTTTATTTCCTCGCTTATACTATCCATTGCTGATTGTATATCCTTGAGGATATTACTGACCAACTCCTCATTGACGTTACTACCTTTATGAGAGGCCACATTTTTTATAGAAGGGCCTCCATCGTCCTGTATTTTTCCATTGGCTATTAGATCATCATCTCCTAAACCACCATCTTCTATACTTATTGTCAGCCTGTTGCCATCTATTGTACAGGGAATCATATACCAGTGAGAAACTGGTGTTTCTGATGTTTTTCCAAATTTCCAATATGTTGTTTCTGGTGGTAGTTCTTCGGGGAAAAACAAATCTAGAGTTACAGTGGCCCCAGGTTTAATATTTCCAACGTTGAACCTAAATAATCCATATTCTAGATTACACTCACTTGGTGGTTGTATTGATACATCTGTTAGTGGGACTGCAAAAAGGTCTTCAATGGTGGCAGTTGATGTATCAAAATACACAGTACCTTTTCCGGTACTTGATTCAAGTGGGATACTTTGAGAAGATAATTCTAATTCATTTTCAATAATCTGCAAAAACTCATTTACGGCAACTTCTACATATTCTGTATTATCTTCAGTTACTAAGTAATACAGGATTTGAGAAGGCTCACCGTTTGAACCAAGCTTTTTGCTATTGTACTTTAAAATTTTCCACCCATTCCCCTCTTTAATAATTGATTCTGATTTTTCATCAACAGAGAATTTTTGTCTTCTGTAAACCCCAAGTGGTTTTTGGAAATCCGTTGAAGAACAAAGGATAATTAACCAATCACTTTCTTCCATAGAATATTGAACTTCATCATTTATTTGACTGTTATCGTCGAAAACTGATTTCCTTATCTCCTCATTATTAGGGTCAAGATATACAGCACTTGTACCACTGTTGAGCAAAAAATTCTGGATACTTTTAGCATGGGGATATGTTACAAAACTTGGATAAAGTGGAGTTGGATCTGCAATATCTAAGCTATCACTAGGGTACTCAGCAAATATAGAGACATAATGGGGAATTAAAGGCAAATTGTCCTTGTTCAAATAAACATCTTTGTAAATAGTTCCTTCTTTATTTAGATTCACCAACATTTCTTTTTTACTATACTTTTCTCCTTCACCTATAGTCAAAGTATGTTGCAGTGACTTTGAAAAATCTGTAAGTTGACTTTCATAGATATCCAGAACGCCATTCTCAGATGTACGACCAATATAAATTCCATCAATATAAACTGGTATTCCACTTAGCAGTGCTTCTGTTTTATGTACACCATATTCAACAAGTATTCTTTTTGTACTAATACTAATTTTTGGTATAGGCGATATTTCTTTTTCCACGATATATGGTTCATAATAAAAAGAGAGTGCATCTGGTATTGTTGCAGGGTCAATAACTTTTATATACGGATATCTAAGTAATTTATCACTCGATAAGCCAATATTTTCATCACTTACGTATATGTATTGCTCTGGTGTTTGTTGATATGTGATAGTTGTTTGACTAAGTATTAAATCCATCATTTCTTCGTATGTTGGTTCATAATCAGTTTGCCCTTGGACATTTTTCATTAAAAGCATTTCTGAATACTTATAAGGAATGTGAATTAAAGTAGGGGTATTTTCTGTGGTTTCGGCAGCTTTAAAAAAGTCATATCCCATTTTATATTCGTAATACTCTATAACACTCTGAATGTTAGAATAAATGTTATATATTACTGGGACCTCAAGCCCATGTGATTGGGCAAAAAGGGAAATAGCTTCCTCAAGTACAAATTCTGGAAGCATTTTTCCGAATGTTTCAATATGAGAATGGCTAAATGCACTCCCTACTTCTATTCCTTTTAAATAATCTCCATTTGAATATTTCTGAACATCAACCACCATAGGAGCACATTTTGTTATAACAATATTGTAATTGTGTGTATCAGCGGTTTTGTCTGTCCCTACCAAATCTATTTGTAATATAGCATTTTCATATTCTGCATTAATTGTGAGTGTTTTTGTAATTGTTTTTGAATTACCTTCCGTATCAGTTATTTTCAGAGTGACTTCATATTCACCAGGCTTAGTATAAATATGCTTAACCGTTTTTCCGCTATTTAATAATCCATTAACAGTTATCTTACTGTTAAAAGGCTCATCTCCAAAGAACCATGTGTATGAAGCTATATTTCCACTACTTTGGGATGCATCAAAAGTAATAATGTCTCCTATATACTTAATTTGAGGGGATTCTATGGAAAAAGCTGCAACCAATGCTGTATTAACATTTTGCTCACCAAGCTTTATGAGCCAAGCATCATAGTATTCAGCATAGCATCCAGCGCAATGTGTCAAACCTGCCAGTATGTATCCTCCGTCAGAGGTCTGCTGGACTGAACATGCACCTTCGTGTGATTGTTCGCCAAAAGTCTTGTCCCATTGCTTATTTCCTTCAGAGTCGGTTTTAATAAGCCAAGCACCGGACTCACATCCATCAGACTCGATGAAACCTGCTAGTATGTATCCACCGTCAGAAGTCTGGTGGACTGAATATGCCCAATCCAATACGTCATCAGGTCTTACGTTGCTACTAATAGGCTCCAGTCCGCTAAAAGTCTTGTCCCATTGCTTATTTCCTTCAGGATCTGTTTTGATGAGCCCAGCGTCAGATATAACACCAGTCACATGATTTTTCATACATGCTAGTACGTATCCTCCGTCCGAAGTTTGTTGAACTGAACGTGATACGTCAAGATGGTCATTACCGAAAGTTTTACTCCATTGTTCATTGCCTTTGGAATCAGTCTTAATAAGCCAAGCATCACCGTACTCACATCCATCAGAATCGATGAGACCTGTTAGTATGTATCCTCCGTCAGAGGTCTGCTGGACTGAATGGGCATAATCATAAGACTTTCCTCCAAAAGTCTTGTCCCATTGCTTATTTCCTTCA
>CALBTS010000972.1 GCA_937968035.1 uncultured Methanomethylovorans sp. | reverse complement strand
CCCAGGAAAGCCGGTAACCTAATGTACGAAAACCTATATCTTCGGCAGCATTACTGATTCCAAGCATTGAGACTCCGGAACGGGTAACAAATGATCTTGAACGAAGAGACTGAAGTGAATAGTTTTTACCATAATGCATTGCTACCATTCTGAGGCATGTGGGGCCGCAGTCCATGGAATCAAGCTGTTTAAAGAATGGGAATCCAGACATTGATTACTCTTTTAGCCTTACCATCATCAAAACAGGATTGTCTGTTTCACTAAGACTATTGGCCAGCTTTTCAACATCAACTTTCTTTTCAGGATATTTAGGTACTATCCGTGTAAACTCACGTTGTGAAACATGTTTTTTTAAATCCAAAGGATCTATAATAGAGACAATGTATTCCTTACCATCAATATAATAATATTTAGCTCCACCAGATAATGGCAAACCTCCATCAATGTCATTCATTATAAAAGGTATAGTCTGCGCAAAGTAATCCAGATTGTCAATTTCTTTATACTGCAAGTAGGTTTTTCCCGTATTCTTATTTATCAGGCATATTGCATACCTTGATTTAAGAGCATATTCAAGAAAAATATATTGCTTCGTCTCAAACATATTTATTGGTTGAAACAAGTTATTTATCTTTGAAAGAAATTGCTCTTCTGTTTTAAATTCAATATGATCAGTGGGCCATCTGGCTTCTCCTTTTAAAAAAATATACTCAGATTTACATCCTAAATCAGGTGAAATTGAAAAAATAGTATCGTTAAAATAATTATAGTAAAAGAGCCTGTCTTCAAATCGATAAACGTTCCCTTGACGTGGAACATTTGTTGTAAACGCAGGGATCGTGTTCACTTCTTTCTTGACCAAATTACCCAATGTATCAAGAAATACCCAGTTATATCTAGCATCACCCTTGAAGTTATAATCCGGGATAAAAAGTAAAGAATGATAATATTCAATATCACCAGCCAGTATATTCCCAAAATATTGCGTGTAATCGATATCTTTAATAAAGAGGCCTTCTGAAGAGTAAACTTTTACCTTGCCCCGGTCCAGGACAAAGACAAGCCCATCATCTTCACCAACAGCGAACTGCATTCCATAAGTATATTCACCAGGCCCCCTGCCTTTTTTCCCGAACTTGCAGATCGGTTTTCCATTCCAATCGAACTTAACTATACCAATGTCTTTAATTGAATAGTAAATGAAGTCATTTGTTAATCGTAATTGATATGATATTCCTATTGGAAAGCTGTTATCCAATTTTAGGTACTCAACATCACATGCAATTTCGGATAGAGTAATATTACTATTGCTAAACTCTTCAGGGTTAATTACTAATACACTGTCATTCAGTCTACTACATGAAATACTAAAAAGAATCAGAGTAAGAATTGGCATCTTTTTCATGTGAGCTATCTATATGGTAACAGAAGGCCTCTTAAATTATGCTCTATTTGCCAAACAGGTTAAATAAATGTAGCATCAAATCCGCCAGATTCTATATTAATCAATTGATGCATACTCCCCAAACGTTACTTCCGAAGGTTTCTCTACAACCACCAACACAATCACGATCAGGAGAAAGAAAGTATCCATAAGTTTCCAGAACTGTATAGCAAAGACAGGTGCAAGCATTAAAAGAATCTTTACCTCCCTTTAACATTAACAGTTCCTCATTGCTCAATAGTCTCTCAGAATTGACATGTAAGTCATTTAGCTTTTTCATTTTAACAAAATTTTGGTATTTAATAATCATTTTATTACTGGTATATCATTTCACAGTTACTGGTAACAATAGTTCCTGTTAAGTATTATATTTACTCAGGGTTCCAACACCTCCTTTCTTTTAAGGAAGGTCCGGGCAGAGAGCAACGGTAGCAAAATCCTGTAATGCTTTCTGCCCTTCTCTTTGTACTCTATAATCAAACATCTTGTACTTCAGATTCAATCCTACTTTAAATACACTTTCATTATGACCGGGTTGCTGAATTCATCTATTGTATCCAATATTGGAGCCATTTGCCGAAGATATTTTGTGGCATTTCTGGTTTCCTCGGAGGCATTGCGGTAATATCTTGAAAATTCATCTCCATCAATTATACTGTATATGCAATTCCCGGACGAGATAAAGTACCCATTTTCATTTACAGGTGCAAATGGTATTAGATTATCAATATCATTTTTCAAATAAACTCTGGTATATGCTCTTTTGAACTCCTTCAAAGTATTCATTCCAGTTGCACCTGTATTCCTGTCATAGGTAACCAGGACCTGCGGACCTTTATGCGATATAAGCATCAGGAACATAAATCGGTTTGCTTCGTAAAAAGACTGAACCCAATATCCGGATGGAAGACCATTTGAAAAATCAAACATAGCGTGATCTCGCCACACTTCCCAGGCCAGTTTATCATTGGCGATATCAATAATATACCTGGGAGTGACCTCGAATTCCCGGTTAGCCGAAAAGATTGTATCACTGAATTTTTCCTTGAAAAGGAGGGTGGCTTCGTTTATCTGATAATGAAAGTCATGCGGAATAAGTGCAGGATTCCGCTCACTTTGATCATCCTTATATTCCCGGATATTTCTATATAATACATGCAAAGTGTCTTTCTTCATATCATAACACGAATAGATGTATTTAGCCCAGGGTTTTTGGGCATTTGCTACGAATAATGTACTGTTAAAATAGCCTATACGCCATGGAGGCAACGATTCTTCCGGATTAATTGGTTTTGTGATTGAGGTGACATAATTCCCATTGAAGTCGAATGCTTTCAATGATCTGTCCCAACTAATGACATAAACAAGACGGTCTTCTGTACTTATTGCGTAGCAGACCGGCTGAACCTCTGCCGGGCCGCGTCCCTTAGTATATATTCTGTTCAAAAATTTCCCGTCGCTGCCATATCTGAATAGATCCATCTCAAACTCAACAAGGAAGCAGTCATCAGTAATCTCAAAATCATAAACATGTCCGAGGATTGACTGATCAGTTCTTTCAAGGGGTATATATTCAATTCTTGTGGCGATTTCGGACAGATTCATTGAATC
>CALBTS010000971.1 GCA_937968035.1 uncultured Methanomethylovorans sp. | reverse complement strand
AGGAGCTGTATGGTCCTCTGGCTGATCGGCAATACACTCCAATTAAAAATCTTGAATACAGGGGTGTGGGTATTTCTGCTCTGACAGAGGAAGAACCTGCTTCCATTGATCCTTACGAGCACATGCTTGCGAGGTTCGTGCCGCAATGTGAGGAAAGCAGGGAAGAGGAGAAAAAGGAAGAAAAACCGGATGAGATGTTCCAGGAACAAAGCTACGCTATTCCCAATAACTGGAATGTGCGCGGGAGTTTCAGATACGATGAATGGGACACTGTGATCAATGATTACAAGTCCGGCTGGTGTGTGGTTAAAGAAATAGAGCCTGCAGGTGACTCCGGTGAATACTTTGAAGATGCCATAAAGCGCTATGGCAATGAGATCGTGCTCATCAGGCGCATTTTCAGTACAATGAAACCTGAATCCTTCCACAAGTTAAAAGGACAGACAGATGGCACTGAGATTGATATCGATATGTTCATAGAAGCCCTCATGCAGAAAAGATGTGGTGCGGATCAGGATGATCGTTTTTATGTGCGGTGGGATAAGAGAGAAAGGGATGTGGCTACGCTTTTCCTTGTAGATGTCAGTGCTTCCACCTCCAAAAAACTGGACACTGGCGGGCAGAGCATTATAGATGTGGAAAAAGACTCTTTGATCATAATGAGCCAGGCACTGGAAAGTATTGGAGACAAATATGCTATCTACGCTTTCTCCGGCCATACCCGCAATGATGTGGAGTATTACATAATAAAGGAGTTCAATGAGGATTTTTCCGGTACTGTGGCCAACAGGATCAGCCTGCTGGAACCAGTGGCTAACACTCGACTTGGGCCCGTGATCAGGCATTCCATAGCAAAGTTGGAACAGGTGCAGGCAACTACTAAGATGATAGTGCTCCTTTCAGATGGAGAACCCTATGATACCTGTCATGGAGAAGGAGCATACGAAGGACGCATGGCAGAAGAGGATACAAGGGTAGCCATCCAGGAAGGCAATGCCAGGAACATACATTTCTTCTGTATAACAGTAGATAAAGTTCCGGGAAACTATCTTGATACCATCTTCTCAAATGTTGGTTACACGATAATAGACGATGCGCAGGTGCTTCCTGCAAGGCTTCCGGCATTGTACAAGAAACTTACGACATGAACGTGCATAACTTATCCAAATAATATTGCTCTTTAAATGAATGTCAGGAGCAGGTCAGGTAAAACAATTTGAACACACATCCCTGTTATTGTGTGTTTCATCATCGGATATCTCTTTTTCCATCAGCTGAACCAGGCAAATTACATTGTTGTATGCTTTTGAAGCTTCCTGTAAACTGAAAGTTGCTGCAAAGGTGTGCAATAGTTTAAGAGTATCGAGGAGTTCTGAGGATTCTATGAGAACCATGGAACTATCACCATTAGTATTGTAAATTTGGGATTATCCGTTTCTGCAAGCCTATAGCGATCCACGGAAGCAGGAGGGTGGAACATACCCACCTTTTAATATGGATGTAGGCACCCAGCAAAGATGTCTTCTGAACAGTCCAATGACATTGTAATATATAACAAAGCCTTGCATTAATTCACAATACCTATGATACTTTTCAGCTCACATGAGTATTTTAATACTTTAATGTAATTTTGCAATGGTGTATGAACACCATGCTTAGCAATGAGACCTTTTAAAGATCATAAAAAAGAGAGCAAACATCAGATCAGTTTTTAAACTTAGATGTACTTTAGTAATATATAAATTATGCATTCGACTATTAAAAGATACAATATAAAAGAGGTACCTTATGATCGGTTATCTGGCAGGGACACTTACAACTCTCGCTTTTGCACCTCAGCTTCTGAAAGCTTTGAAGACAAAGTCCACAAAAGACATCTCATTATTGATGCTTTTGTGTTCTACGACAGGTATGACATTATGGTTGTACCATGGGTTGCTGATCAAAGATATGGCTTTGGTATTGGCTAATTCTGTTTCAGTAGCTCTGGCTTCAACTCTGCTCGTGTACAAACTGAAGAGGGATCACTTTGAATTGAACAGGGATACTGCATCGACCAATGATGGTACGATCGGAGTATAGAATAAATTGAAAAGAAACATTTAAAAAATGAAGCGACTGTACAAATAATGTACATCACTTCAGTAAAGATCAATAAGTGTATTTAGTATCTCTTTGGTGGTCTGTGCTTCTGGTAGCATTCCCTGCAGTATACAGGTCTGTCACCGGATGGCACGAATGGCACTTCGGTTTCCTGTCCACAGTCAGCGCAGGTTGCTTTATGCATTTCCCTCGGACCGCTTGGCCTGAATCCACCGCTTCCGCCTCTTGAACCGCCACTTCCGCCGGACCTGAATCCACCGCTTCCGCCTCTTGAACCGCCACTTCCGCCGGACCTGAATCCGCCACTTCCGCCTCTTCTATCGTTGTTCATATTTGATATCCTTTGTTGTTTTATTGTATTGGTGTGTCTCAGTATGTTAAACTGAGGATTTGTGCATGAGCGACCGATCTGGCTTTAAATCTCTATTTTGCAAAAACCACAAACTTGCGGATAAGCATACTGTATCTATAACAATACCTTTAAAAAAGGCATTAGGAACAGCTTCAGTTGAGACCGAATAATTCACCTTGATCAATGCAACCCATTCTCTGCATTCAGTCAATTAACCTAAAAGAAGCAAACAGAAACGGTATTATCCTTTTCTTTACTCGCCAACTAAGCTAACTGCAATTGTCATACTGGTATTTTTAATATATATACTTGTTGCTTTTCCGAAAAAAAACAACTTCAGTATGCATAAAGGCTTACTCATCTGTTTGATCATCTATTATTTGCAGTTCCCGCTCTTCACCTTCGGCATTAAAACATGTCCAGCTTTGAAGGTCGTAGGGGTATCCTACTATTATGTGGTAATTCCCTGTCTTCCCGAACATCTGCAGATCTGCACTGGATGGCTTGATGATCCCTCCGGGGTGGCTATGCACGGAACCTACAGTAGAAATATTGGGCATCATGTACAGTCGCAGCAAAGCACTGCTTTCTCCAGCTTCTGTTCCCGGCAAGATCAGCACTTCGGTTATAATGCCATCTTCTGCCTGAAGCAAGCCCGCGAACTCATTCGGATAAGATGACCTGCTGACCTCTAAAATAAATATAAGGGTATCTCTGGAAATACCTTTTATTTTCTTCATGGAACAAAGATGAATAACTAAATGTATATAGGTATTTAGGGCAAATATCACGCGTTCAGTACGGCAACCATGGATCCCAGAAAGCTCCAGTCATAAAGTCCTACAAGTATATTGTTTGCTGTAAGAACAATGCCAAGTATGGCTACTGAAGATTTTAGTCCTTCTTTTAGGTATGGTGCTATCTCGTGCCTGCAATTGTTCAGTACGTAGAAATTGACCACCAGCAAGGCCACAAATAATAATTTAAGCAGCAATAAGCCATAGATCCCGCTGCCTGAGATAAAGGGACTAAGAAGTATGTTGCCTTCCTGTCCGTTAGGCAGAGCATATACGGTGCTCAGCCAATCACCTATTACATAGAACAGAATAATTATACGTATTTCCCAGAGAATACTTCTAAGGGAAGAGTTAGTGTGTTCCGTTTTATACCACCTGGTTACACCTAAGAGAATCTTAAATAAATACTTATCTATATTTTGTTGAATAATATAGAAAAAAAGAGATATTAGGAGGAGGTATTAAAAAAGAAAAAAAGGATAGGAGGAGAATAATATGTAAGTTTGTATGTTATCACAGGAGAGTCAGATCACCCCGTGATAATTGAACAATGAGTAGTATGCAAGCGTTGCTATGGCCATTGTTATCAGCACTATGACGAGCTGCGTCATTTCTGTTTCGTGTCCGTACTTTTCTATCATGGTTGATCATGACAATAAAGTAACTAATCATATATAAGGTTATCTGGAAAATATCATGATTAATAATTTTCATTATTTTTTATGCTGTTTTATTCAGCTGTTCATTTATTGATAGGCCATAGCAGACAAGATCCCTGATCCATAATCGGCAGATTTTTAGTCCTTCTGCAGCATTTAGTTATAGCTTGAATATGAAGGAGTGTTCACAGTGCAGGAAAAGATTACACCACTAATGGAACTATTGTCCAAGGACAGGTTTGCAGCTCATTGTAATATGGAATTGCTTGAGGTAAGGCCCGGATACGCAAAAGCTCGCATGCTGATAGCAGATGAGCATCTTAATGCCTTCGGCACTGTACACGGAGGAGCGATCTTCACCCTTGCAGATCTGGTATTCGGCAGTGCCTCGAATGCTCATGGCAGAGTTGCAGTGGCAATAAATTGTTCCATAGCATTCGTGAAAGCGGCAAGAAAAGGATATTTGACCGCAGAGGCCAGGGAAGTATCGCTCGGCCACAAATTGGCGACCTATGTAATTACCATAACAGATGAGGAGAACGAGATGATCGCAACCTTCCAGGGTACGGTATACAGGAAAAATGAAACAATAGAAGGGCTGATAGCTTAAGGTCAATAACAGACA
>CALBTS010000970.1 GCA_937968035.1 uncultured Methanomethylovorans sp. | reverse complement strand
TTCTATCCACTCTATTCTGCTCCGCTTTTATGTCCAGATTCTGGGGCTCATCATAGACTCCTGTTGATGAGATACACCTCTTTGACTATGACCACTTCCACCAACATAACGCATTTCGAACGCCTGGTGCTGCATGCATAGATGTATTCAAGGGAAGCCTTACGACAAAGGCACAGTACCTTTACACTACATATAGCCGGATACATCGCGGTATAAAGGCCCATGAGCTCAAGGTCACTGGTTCCCATCGTGATCTCTTTTCAAGTCTATCGTTTGTTTTCGTTGCTATTGATGCAGGGTCTGCACGTAAAGAGATTTCTAGTTTACTCTTTAGCCTTGGGATTCCCTTTATTGATGTTGGGATGGGCCTCGAGACAGTCGACAACGAATGCGGAAAGAACCGAGTCCTCTCAGGAATATGCAGAGTGTCATCTGGGACCAAGGAATCAGAATCCTTCTTCAATATGACCGCCCCATTTGGCGAAGATGAAGATGAGCTTTACAGATCTAATATCCAAGTTGCAGACCTTAATGCACTAAATGCCGCCCTAGCAGTAATTAGATGGAAGAAGCATATCGGATATTATCAGGATACCACTCACGAGAGCCTTAGTGCCTATACTCTCGAGTGGAATGACATCGCAGGGAAGTCCTTGTGAGTGATAGAATCAGTTCCTTGCGCATCGAACGAGTAGACATTATTCCTAACAATCTTGAACCCGGCGTACTATATGTGTCAGGAAGATTTGCAACAGCCATCCACTTGTGTCCATGTGGTTGTGGAAATGAAGTTGTGACACCATTAGGTCTTGGAGAATGGTATTTAGAGTCTCTGGATGGCATCCCATCACTTACCCCTTCTGTCGGCAACTGGGAACTTCCCTGTGAATCCCATTACTGGATCCAAAAAGGGCGGATCGTTTGGTCTAGCAAGATGACTCGAAGGCAAATAGATCGCATGCGAAAATTCCAGAATACGGCGGCTGAGCGGCTTTACGCACCTAAGACGACGAGAGCAAGAAAGTTAGTTGAGAGCATCATCGCCATCTGGAATCATTTTATAAGGTAACAGCAGCAGCACTCAACAGCGCGAATTCGACACGACCCTAACCCCATTTAACCGGGGCAATAGAGAGAGGTGTCCTGCAAGGGAAAGAGAATTAGCGACCATGCTTTTCCACAAGCAAAGACTGTTTAGCAGATTTTGCAGTTGAGAGAGTCGGCAGAAGAAATGGTAGTCACGGTGATTCTTATGCCCGCACATTGAAGGGTGAGAGGCGCTTCGTCCGGGCAGAGAGGCGGGATGAAGCTGATCAGAATGTTTGGGCCCAGCTCGTTTCGTTTCTAGTAGTATATTGTATCGCTCACAACTCACATGAAGAAGCGACACTGATATGGGAGCGCGCCCAATCCACTCATCCGCTTGATAACGCGTGCGAGAATCTCGGAGTAATTGATGGTTACTGGGAGTGAGTCATACAATGAGTCATTATTCCAGTTCATCTTAGTTAGGGCTAACACAGCATAAGCGGTATCATCCAGATCGGAAGAGCGTCGTGTAGGGAAAGAGTGTAGATCTCGGTGGT
>CALBTS010000969.1 GCA_937968035.1 uncultured Methanomethylovorans sp. | reverse complement strand
GATCGTATTCGGTGACTGGAGTTCAGACGTGTGCTCTTCCGATCTTGGGATAGCGATATTAACAACAGATGCATTGAATAACACAACCCTAGCCCACTTTTTTGATTCCGATCTTCAGGAAATAAAAACTTTTGATCCAGCGAGCCTACTTGGAATCGAAGATTTTTTTAGTAATACGTGTGTAATTTCAGCATCCGGTAAGTTGATAGCTTGTCTCGATAACAGTTTTACATCAATAGTTGTTGCTGACATAGACTCTGGAACAAGGTTGAAAACTATCGATATTTCCGATGAATTTAAAGATATAAGGTTCAGAATCCAGAAACTTGCTTTTGGGGGTGATGATAAATTCCTGGCATTTGTTGGTATAGATGCTGATCAATCATCTTCATTCAAGACAAGCTATGGAATAATTGATTTGGATCAAATCCGGGTTTTATTCACAAACTCTAAGAATAACTTGAATGAATACTTAATTCAAGACTCCTCCTCTCATTTCCTATTTATTGAAAGAAGAGGCGTTTTCAATTATAGTGACGGAAATGTGGCTTTGTATGATTGGATGAGGCAAGAGGGAAGACTCATACCCTTTGCACACGGCCATGTGGATCAACGGGAAAGTTTTACAGTAACGATTTCACCCACTGGTCAATATCTCACTGGATTTGAAACTCATTACGGCGATATTGTTGATGAGCGTTTCACCCATACAAAGTATGTCCTGCGCATTTATGATATGAGGACTCTGGCAATTGCAAAGGAAATAGCCCTTGAGGGGTACTTTGCCTGGGTTCCAAAAGTGAGTTTTACAGCCAATGAAGATGCAGTTCTTATTGCACTCTCTGAGTGGAATAAGCAAGTTCGTCTATTGAAGTACAGTATCCCCTAGATGGGTTCGGATCTAACGAATTGTTTGTATCGTTTAATAGGAGAAGAATCAAGTAGTTTGACAAGTTTCAATCTACGTTACAACGACCTCTTGAAACGCACACGGTACCTGTGGCCCTAAAACGCCTGCTTTCCAAACCGTAGTACACTAGAAATGTGGAGAAGTGGTGAACACCTGACACAAAAAAAAGATGTGGCCCAAGTTTCACCGCCAAAAAGGAGTAAATGATGGTACACCGAAAAAGAATATCTACAGCATTTCTTCTTGCACTCGTCTGTTCTGTATTAGTGATTGGTTCAGTCTTTTCTGCAAGTGGTATCCAACATGCTAACTTTCAAAATACATATGGTCTGAACAGTGCTGGAGGCTGGGGAAAAACTCGGGTTCTCTCCCCTGGGTCAGCCTACCGTCCCCAAGTGAACTGTGAACTTCAAAACAACGCTGGCGCTACAATTAGCACCGCAGCAGATTGGGGATATTACGGTGCATCCCAAGCCTATGCTTATTGTTCAAATAAGACAGGAGCGTCGCCAACCCGGTTATGGTTGACACATAACCACTGTGTAAATGGAAGCTGTGAAG
>CALBTS010000968.1 GCA_937968035.1 uncultured Methanomethylovorans sp. | reverse complement strand
TAAAATCACATTCAATAGGTTCTGATGTCAACATTATAACTTTTAAAGGAACAGCTAATAACTATAATATCTACAAATGTGATATTCCCGTATTCCAGCAAAAATTGGAACGAATTGTAGGATACTGCAATATAAACCTATATGAACCAAGAGGAGTTAAACTCACAATGTAGATTCTCTATGGGGTATACTTTCTTCTCAATTTCAACAGCTTCCAAATTATAGGCCTTACTTTTTTATAAGATCGGACATTTTTTTAACTACATGTGGATAGTTAACTATTTTATTCAAAAATTCATCCGTTTTTAGAAGGTGGAAATAATATAAACATATTAGTATTATTGAAAGAAGGGCCACCAACAGTTGATCTGCTGATAACAATTTAACGATAAGGAGGACAATTCCTGCCGGGATGAATAGTATAAAATTTGACGAAATTATTTTTATCAATTTAAAAGTTTCGATACCTGAATAGATCAGAATCCTCCACAAAAAATATCCATATACCAGCACTCCCGATATAGAGAAGAGAAGTAAGGCTATTCTAGCACTTCCCATGAAGCCGCCTATTACAAGCGACAATAATCTTGTGATAATGTTCAGAAAATTAAATGTCAACTCATATTGTTGTATTTCCATAACTGAGAATATTGCGCTTAGTGGTGAAGATATGAACCAAACAAAAGCCCAGATGCCCAGTATCTGAGCGTATACTCCTGCTTCTACCCATTCTTGCCCGAAAAACACATAAAAAAGATCACTACCAGCAATAGTGAGGATCGATATAGGGAACAGGCTCACGATGATCAGGATCCTAAGGACATTCTCAACAAGAGAGTCAAGAGTGCCTTCATATCTGGCTATAGAAGCCCTTTGGAAAAAAACATCTGAAATGGAACTCCCTATCAAGTTCATGGGTAACTGCAGAAGACGGAAGCCCAAGGCATAAAACCCTGCAACCGCAGGTGAGAAAAATGAAGCAAGCAGAAATGTGGGCAACTGCCATGAAACTACGTTCATTAGAGCTGCCCAGCTTTCAATCAACGGAAATTTCCTATACCTTTTAGCCATAGCATACATTCTTTTAAAACTGATCCGAGTTTTAATACTTGCTTTATCACTCTTCCAAACCTGGCTGCTGAGTACAATAGTTGAAACGGATTGCCCGGTAATACTGCCCAGCAGAAGACCACCTCCTGCAAAATAACCTGCAATACCTGAAGTTATTTGTATCCCGATGGTCGAAAGGGAATTGTATACCTTGGCAAGAGAAAGTCTTTTGAAATTCTTGTTCCTAGAATTCCAATAGTTCAGGGCAAGGAAAACAGTGCTGATAAATATGAACGGTGGAGATAGCCACAGATAGTTCTCAAGCTGGGGTGAATTAAGGGATAAGATAAGTGTTTCTTTGAAAATGAATAGCAATGGGACAGTTAAAATTGTGATGAATAAGGCTATTAATAAACTCAAACCCAGAATATTAATGGCGTCATCATCTGACTCCGGTAGCAATATAGCCAGTTCATACCGCATGCATGCAATTGTGCTAACAATGCCTGTGATAGAAATGAATATGGCCCATGTTCCAAAATCTTCGGGTCCATAAAGCCGGGTCAGCATAGGATAAGCAAGTATTCCAACTATTTGTGCAAAGGTCGTTCCTCCGACCAGTATGAGAACGTCTGATATAAAACTGCCTTTCTTCGTACCCATATTCGAACCAGTATTTTATTTAATTGAGTAACGATCCCACTGAAATC
>CALBTS010000967.1 GCA_937968035.1 uncultured Methanomethylovorans sp. | reverse complement strand
CGTTTTCCATCCATGGTGTTCGGGATAGTTGCTATTCCACTACTCTATATGCTTGGAACACGTCTGTTCACCGTAAAAGAAGGTCTTATCAGTTCTTTTTTGCTTTCTATCTCCTTGTCGCATATCTACTATTCTCAGGAGGCAAGGATGTACTCAATGATGGTATTTCTGACCCTTGGTTCTATTTTCTTTTTTTATGCGGCCATTGAGGATAAGCGCAATAGTTTCTGGTTTTTGTTCATTGTTTTCACAGTGCTGAACATTTATACTCATTATTTTGGCTTTTTCATATTTCCCGTAGAAATACTATTTTTCACAATTCTCTTGTTTTCTTATAAAGGCAGAAAACTGCGTTTTAGCTCGGAGGTCTTACCGCAGATAAAGGTTTTTTTTATCAGTGTAGCTTCCATCATAGTTCTTATTATTCCCCGCATTCAGGTATTTTTCGAACAGGCAGCTTCACGGGTAGGTGGGGATGTGACATGGGGTATAGATCAGACTTATTTTATTGCAAGCTTGTTGTCCCATCTTACGCTTTCCCCATCCCCGTCTCTTCTTTATCTGACTTTTTTTGTTTTAGGTATCATAGCGGTTATCCTATCTAATCGCAGGCAGGCCGTTTTGCTTTGTTCGTGGTTCGTTCTTCCAGTTATAGTCAGTTATTATCTGTCAGACATAATGCCCTTTCATCCCAGGTACCTTCTATTCATCCTGCCTGCTTATCTGCTTATAATTTCACGTGGTTTGACTGCGACTTCCAGTTTCATATTCTCTGTGAACACTGTACCAAAAAGTAACAGGAAGTTCTCAGAGAAAAAGCAGCAAGTTCTGACGATAGCATTTGTATCTATTTTCTTTTTAAGTGCCCTGAGTCCCATTGTAAACTACTATCCTTCTCCTCAAAAAGAAGATTGGAGGAATGTGGCATCTTATATTACTACCATTACCCGGCAGGGAGATGCAATCGTGCCACTTCCAGGTTACATCTCAAAGCCACTTAGTTTCTATTATGATAATTCTACTGATGGGACCTATCTACAAGGGTCTGGGTATAGTCAGCAGGAATTGGACAACATTGTGCATGAGCATAAAAATACCACTTTCTTTGTGCTTACAGGAGACATCAACGCAGCAAATCCTAATGGAACTGCTCTCAATTGGCTCGGAGAAAATACTGATGTGGTAAATATCATTACCAATGTATACATATTGACTCCCAAAGTGTGATATAGTCTGTTATGAACTGATAATAAAAATCTCGTCTTTTCTACTTATATATGATACATCTAATTTTTACTAAGTCTCAACTGAATTCTTAAGTACTATTAATATTATCCTATGCACCATAATCCTCCAATCCAGTTTGAAACGTGATCAAATGTCATACAGGATAATTGAGAAACGGGATATGGTACACCAGGTGCATCTGATGAAGGTGTTCGCACCCGATGTGGCAAGAGCTGCAAAGCCCGGGCAGTTCGTGATAATCAGGATCGATGAGCAAAGTGAAAGGATCCCTCTCACAATTGCAGATTATAATGTTGAAGAAGGTTCTGTGACCATTATTTTCCAGGAGATGGGAAAGACGACCAAACAACTGGCCACACTGAATGCTCAGGACGAGCTTCAGGATTTCGTAGGGCCGCTGGGTACTCCTTCTGAGATCGAAAAGCTCGGCACTGTTGTGATGGTGGGAGGGGGAGTGGGCGTGGCCCCTGCTTATCCCCAGGCGAAGGCCTACAAGGCCGCAGGTAATAAAGTAATGACCATCATAGGTGCCCGGAGCGAAAATTTGCTGATCCTTGAAGAAGAGATGCGGGCTGTGAGTGATGAATTACTTATATGTACCGATGACGGTACCAAAGGCCATCATGGTTTTGTAACCGATGTGCTCCAGAAACTGCTACAAAATGGAGAACATGTGGATCGGGTAGTGGCCATCGGACCGCCCATAATGATGAGGGCAGTGGCAGGGGTGACAAAGCCTTTCGGGATCCATACCATTGTAAGTTTAAATCCCATAATGATCGATGGTACGGGCATGTGTGGAGGTTGCCGTGTTTCTGTTGACGGTAAAACCAAGTTTGCCTGTGTGGACGGGCCTGAGTTCGATGCCCATAAGGTAGATTTCAATTTGCTCATGAGCCGCCTTGCAGTTTACAGAGATGAAGAGGGCATTTCCATCAAGAAGCATGAATGTACCTGCGGAGGTGGACAGTAATGGCAGAAAGACAGCCCATGCCATTACAGGACCCGGAAGAAAGGCGCAGGAACTTCAATGAGGTGGCGCTGGGTTATACTGAAGAACAGGCTGTTGCCGAGGCCGCACGCTGCCTGCAATGCAAGGACCCAAAATGTGTTCAAGGCTGTCCTGTGAACATCGACATTCCTTCTTTCATTGCCTCTATCACTGAAAGGGATTTCGATGAGGCCATCAGGACCATAAAGCTAACGAACGCCCTTCCTGCGGTATGTGGGCGTGTCTGCCCTCAGGAAGTGCAATGTGAACAGTACTGTGTGCTTGCAAAGAAAGGCCAACCTATAGCCATTGGCCGCCTTGAACGTTTTGCTGCAGATCATGAGAGTACCCGAGGTGTCGCAGCACCGCATAAAGTGAAGTCCACAGGCAAAAACGTGGCTGTGGTGGGTTCCGGCCCGGCAGGGCTTACAGCAGCTGCTGATCTTGCGAAGGCAGGGCATTCTGTGACGATCTTTGAATCACTTCATGAACCGGGAGGAGTACTTACCTACGGCATCCCTGAGTTCCGCCTGCCAAAGGCTATTGTCCGGCAGGAAGTAGGCTATATAAAGCAGCTTGGTGTTGACATAAAGGTGGATTACGTCATCGGCAAGATCAAAACGCTGGATGAACTGAGGGATGAGTTCGATGCAGTATTTTTAGGAACAGGTGCAGGACTTCCTAATTTCATGGGTATCGAAGGGGAGAACCTCAATGGAGTATATTCAGCCAACGAGTTCCTGACCCGTGTGAACCTTATGAAGGCTTTCCTTTTCCCTGATTATGATACTCCTATAAAGCGAGGTAAGAAGGTCATAGTTGTTGGCGGAGGAAACGTGGCAATGGATGCTGCAAGGTGTGCCCTGAGGCTAAGTGCTGATGAGGTTAGCATCGTATACCGCCGCAGTGAGGATGAACTGCCAGCCCGTAGGGAAGAAGTGGAGAATGCTAAAGAAGAAGGCATTATCTTCAGATTGCTCACCAATCCAGTTCGCATTCTGGGCGACGATAAAATGAATGTCAAAAGCGTGGAATGCATCAGGATGGAGCTTGGTGAACCTGATGCTTCAGGTCGCAGAAGACCTGTGTCTGTGAAAGGTTCAGAACATCAGATCGAAGCCGATACTGTGATAATCGCTATAGGCACATCTCCTAACCCGATCATATTCTCCGGGTCCGATGGCCTGGAGTCTACTTCAAAAGGCACTATCGTTGTTGATGATTCAGGTATGAGCTCCCTTCCCGGTGTATGTGCAGGTGGTGACGTGGTAACCGGTGCTGCAACTGTGATAAGTGCCATGGGTGCAGGAAAACTGGCGGCTCAGACCATCAACGATTACCTTGGTAAAAAATGACCGCATGATCACGGTCATTCATTTTTTTTAACTGGACCACAATGAGACCCGAAAATAAATATTCGACAGCTAAAGGACAGCATCATACTGGAAAAAGTGTTCGTTCGCAGGTCCGATCAAGACCTTTGAGATCATGGAAACAGCATGGTGGTGATCTGCAGCATCATATTTTCTGGTGTACGCATTGCAATGTACCTCTGTTAAGGTCCGTGTGTGATATCTGCAAGGCGCAGGGCATCCATCTTGATCTGTCGCCTCCCGGAGACATAAGGTTCTGTTCACCCTATGAAAAGGAACTGATCAGCGATCTTTTGTTATCGGCTTTCGGATGTGATCCCATTGGGGACAGGATAGTGTTACTTAACAAAACCACGGGCGACGACAGGACAGATGAAATTATAGTTGATGGTTTGCACTTTGGGGTACTGCGTTTTGATATGAAGTCCCTTGGATATGTTTTCGACCTGTCCGTTGAAGGTGCAAAGGTGCTGGCAGAGCATACTACTAATAAGACAATCGTTCTAAGGAAGGCTTCCAGCCATCTTAGCGGCAAGAAGGTAAAAGCTGAGCAAATCCTAAATTTCACAGAAGATATAAAAAAGGGAGATACTGTTCTGATAAGGTGTGGTAATCTTATAGGTTTTGGCATATCCCTTTCGGACCATACACACCTTAAAAGCTCACAAGATGCTGTATTAAGGGTGAGGAAGCTTGACGGAAGCAAAGTTTCACTGAAACCGCTTATTGCTTCCATGCAGGATGTAATAAAGGCAAATACAGGTCACATGGAGAAAATATCCAGGGACGCTGCCAATGTGATCAAGGGCGTTGCCAGTCGCAGGGAATACAGGGACCTGCCTGTCCACGTTTCCTTCAGCGGCGGGAAGGATAGCCTTGTAGTGCTTGATCTGACAGTAAATGCTCTTAAAGGCAGGGACGTCAGGGCTTTTTTTCTGAACACAGGCATTGAGTTTCCTGAAACAGTGGAATTTGCACGGAATTTCTGTTCCAGCCGGGGGATCGAATTAAAAGAATCAGCTGCAGGGGATGCTTTCTGGGAGAACCTTGAAAGATTCGGTCCTCCTGCCAAGGATATGCGCTGGTGTTGCAAGGTATGCAAGCTGGCACCTGCCAACAGGCTTATAGATGAATCTTCAGGTGAAGGGCAGGTATGCCTTACTGTGGACGGCAAGAGAAGATACGAATCTTTTTCCAGGGCTTCCATTTCTGCAAGTGAGAAGAACCCCTTTGTGCCTGCACAGCTCAATATTTTCCCTATCCGCGATTGGAGGGCGATCGAAGTATGGCTGTACATATATGGAAAAAAGCTTGACTACAATCCTCTTTATGATCTTGGGTTCGAAAGAGTGGGCTGTTATCTGTGTCCTGCTTCCCTGTCTGCTGAATATCAGATCTTTTCCCGGCTGCACCCTGACCTTCATGCACGCTGGCATACGTATCTGCTGGAATGGGGCAGCAAGAAAGGCTTGCCTGAAGCATTCATAGAACATGGATTATGGAGATGGAAAGAGCTCCCTCCTAAAATGCTCAAGCTTGCAGAAGAGATCGGGATCCAGCACGATGTTCCGATAGTCAATGAAAGTTTCAGTGTGGAATCTGTAGGCGGTGTTTCTCCCTGCACGAGTGGTGGTTTTACTGTTGAAGCCAACATCGGGGGTATCTCTCTTCAGGATGCGGCAGATGTACTGCACATAATAGGTCTGATAAAGACTGCAGAGAACATGGGAATGCTGCTTGTAAGGGCTGATGATGCAACT
>CALBTS010000966.1 GCA_937968035.1 uncultured Methanomethylovorans sp. | reverse complement strand
AAGAAAAGGACAGGAGGTTTCCCTCCCATGAACATAGATCAGACTATGGTTATAATAGAAAATTACTTTCTCCTCTCAGACCCTGTAGAAGGATATGTGTGATACTCTTCCTTGGCAGCCTTCTTGGATCCTGCTTTCTTCTGCTCTTTTACTACCATTTACCTCACCTCCGAGTTTCTGTCCATTCCACGATGAATAGCACTTTAAAGGCTTAACTTAGTTTGAATGTATAGGCTAGGTGATTATGTTAAGCGCCATAAAGGTGCTAGTATAACATATTATATTAACAAAAATATATTAATCTTTGCTGTTTAAAGAATTGTTTATTCTGGACATGAAAGTTAAGTGGGCAGTAAAAAGAACCTAACCATCAATCATTATAAAATATTCTAACGATTTTTTTATTAAAATTTTAATTATATAGTAGAACGATGTTTTTTATAAATATGCTTGAAAAATACTGGTCATTATTCCTTACAGCTGCTATCGGCCTGATAATTGTTGAACATCCTTATCTGGGAATTGGATTGTCGTTTGTGGGTTTTGCTCTAGCAAAGCATAACGAGGATCATGCGTACATAGATGCATTCTCTGTAGATACATCGAAATATGGATCTTTTGAGAGTTATGCCAGTATCCATTGAGCAATATATACAATCTACAATAAGATGTTTACAAAATCGGCCGTCAAATAAAGTTTTTATAAGGAATATACAGTAAATTCTTTTTTACAGTGACGGCATATAAAGAAGATTCACCGAACCCATTAATGGCCAGATGTGAAGAAGGTAAATTGAATAACGGGAGCATGTGGTACGGATGCTCCCGATGGTGTGTATAGTACGCCCTGACGCAAAGCGTACAAATCATATATAGCTTTTACAGGTTCAAGAAGCTAAACCATGCAAGGTGAAAGTAATAACAGCATCTTGTGCGATCTTCAGCTCTTGTATTAACTACCGATCTACCCTATAAGCTGCCAAAAGCTTCTCATTTTATGTCAGGCTAACTTCAATGACCGATCTCGCCCACTTTGCAGCATGTTCGAGTTCACCACTTTTAAGCGGGCCCTCAGAATCCTTTACTATGAACCATTCAGGCGGAACTATGAGCTTTCCTCCTTTTTTCACAAGTTTGTCTGCGATGGGTTCAGCGGCATATCCAAACCGTTTTGATAAGATCCTGAATAAGAAGGACCTGTTGTCTGCTGTGGAAAGCCTGGTGTCAAAAGCTGCCACTTTGACGCCTTTGAGACCATTTGCAGGGATACGGTTAAGGAAAGCGGTTATTTCCTTCGTTGGGCGGAATGCCCTGGTGGGCGAACCAACGATCAACAGATCAAGACCATTCAATCGATCCGGGTCAATATCACTTACCCTTACTGTTCTGACATTCCCTTGCGAATCCATGGAATCTCTGATAGCATGGGTTATTTTCTCTGTGTTACCAAAGACAGAATCGTATACTAACAATATATTCATTGAGGATCTCACATCCCATCCATATTCTCATGTCTAAAGACGTCCTCAAGGATGTTTAAGATCTATGGTGTAACTCCGACTCCGTAGAGAACCTGCACCTGATCCAGAACGTTGCCGGGAAATGTGGAAAAAAGAAGTTATAGAAGAAATCATAGAGCCTGAAGGATGTCAGCATGATACTAATGGGTGAGAATATGGTATAGTTGTTATAGGTGTGTGCAGATGCTGACATCCTTGAGATCTGCGGGTACTTCATCTGTGGATTTAACCCCATCGCCCCTATTGGTGTTTGGTTGATTGGTAACAAGTGATTAGGGTCGTTAATACTTAACATAATTTGACATCAATATTCAGAAACATGCATAATTGTTCAAAGGCGTGTGAATATTCATATGGGATATGACTG
>CALBTS010000965.1 GCA_937968035.1 uncultured Methanomethylovorans sp. | reverse complement strand
ATGTGAAACTTCGATGAAGACCTGCTACCCCGGACACACTGATTGGAACACTACCAACTTGTCGCTTTGTCACACGATGTGAGTACTTTTAAGCGGATCATGCGATCAGAGTATATCCATTAGAAAAGGGTGGATAAAATAATTATCCCGGAGCACAAATAACCGATTAAAGGACTTTTATAGAAAGAATCTGGCTAACTCTAACTCAACAAGACTCTTATACCCCCTGGATATATTAATATCGTAACCTGATTCAATAGAGGCAAAAGTTTTTCCACTCTTTTTCCTTATCCTTAAAATATGGTCAACATTAACGATATGTTTCCGGCTTACCCTGATAAAATTATCAGGAAGATCATCTTCAATAGAGCCTATATTCTTTGAGATGCATAGTGTGCTACCATTTTTAAGTATGAAGTCTGAATAATTACCATCTCCCTCAATAAATAAGACTTCAGCGGGATCGATTATTTGATACCCCTCGCTGTCCGGCAATTTCATTCTTTTTTTATCATTTTGAAGAAGTCTTGAGATTTGTTCCAAAGACTGATAGCTGGACTTTTGTTCCATGCTTTTATACTTCCTTAGTGATGCCAGAAGGTCATTCTTTGAAACAGGCTTTAAGTGATAATCAAATACAGAATTCTTAATTGCTTTCAGTGCATATTTTTCAAAGGCGCTAATGATTATTATTCCAGGATAATATGATTTGGAACGGAGGTAGCTGATCAGGTTAAAACCATCTTCGGAAGGCATTTCAATATCCAGCAGGATCACATCAACATGAGACACAGTAAGAATAGTCTTAGCTTCTTTAGCAGAATTGGCGGTTCCAATAATATCGAACTCAGGCATATTCTCAAGTATTCTCTGTAGAAGTGCTGATGCATGGACCTCATCATCAACGATTAAAATTTTCAACGCACTGTTTTTCATTTCTTATGCTTACAAAATTCTACAGGAATATCAATTTCAACCCTTGTCCCTGTCTCACTTTGTTCAGGTTGAAAGTCGAAGATTCTTAATCCGAATTTACTCTTGTTATTTCTGTTGTAACTGTTTATGAATTCATTGATTAATACTATGCTTTTCCCTTTCCTGTTTGCTTTAAGGCTGGAAGCCTTCTTACGTCCAATTCCATTATCTGCAATATCAATCTTCAGATGTGAATCTGACAGAGAAATAGTAATAACTACATAACAGTCTGATTGCTTGGTCCTTAATCCATGAGAAAGGGCGTTCTCGACAAACACCTGCATTATCATCTTAGGAACCAAAAAACTCCTTTCTACATTATCATTAATGATAAATTTATAGTTATACTTTCCCTGAAATCTTTCATTCTCAAGACTTATGTACTGTTCAACGAACGAGATTTCATCATTTAAGGTCCATTTCAAATCGACGTCTGTTTCCAGAACCATCCTTAAAAGAGATGAGAATTTATGTAAGTACGTATAAGCTTCTTCCTTATTGTCATGGTATATCATTGAGCCTAATGTATTAAGGATATTGAATGTAAAGTGCGGCTGTAGTTGTGTATGCATCAGTTGTAACTCCAGGATACTGGATCTTTGTTCAATTAACCTGCGCATCGCCGACTTTACCCTTATTTCCGACCCGATAATAAATATGACTAAATAGATAAATATGAGTGATACCAGATATAAGAGGTATCGATAATCATATATTTTCCTGTAAGTAAATCTTAAAGTGTAATACTTTTTAAAATTGTCGTTATACAGAATATAACGCATATCACCTGAATAGTCATCAAAGATTTTTTCAACAACTGAGAAATTGGGTGCAACAGCAATTTTATTACTTGCCAGTTTTAAATTACTGTTAACCAGCGCAATACCACTTAGAGTTGAAAATAATAAATATTTTGAACCTATCCCCTTGGATCCATCAACCATATCAAATATTTCGCCTTTCAGTCTAACCGGAATGGTATTGAAATTTAAATGATCCAGAAGAAAAATTGAATACTCGTCAGATAGATAATAGAGTGTTTGACCTTTTTCTTGAAAACGAAACAGGCCAGGTGACAACATCTGTGGCATTGAGATCTCATTTACAATATCCATTGACTTATTGAGGAACAAAATCCGTGAATTGTTCATGCACCTGGTCTCATTTACCACGGCGATTATCATGGTGTCCTTTTCCCTTTCTAAAGGAAAAAAATTCACAGTTGGCTTATTCTCTTCAAATATGATTGGGTTGGATAAGATTTCAAGATCTGAATTGTAGATAAAGGTCCCTGCTTTTCTGTCTCCAAATTCTATGGGGGACAAAGTATCATAATTTTCTGATGAGTAGCTACCTGCTAAAATCTCAAGGCTTCCATCGCCATTTATATCAAAAAACGATGCTTCTGTATATTTTACGCCAATATCTTTTGACGAAATTAAATTGTGGTTTTCAGGGTGATATATATATAGCTTTCTCGGTGTCAATGAAAACCCACTGAAAAGGGAGAAAAAGACTTCATTTTCGCCACTCCCATCAAAGTCTGCCAGTTTTAAATTGCCAGCAGAAATATCATATTGACCATTATGAGAACTCACTTCACAAATCAATTCACTTTCAACACCTATGCTTTCATCTTGCTCAAAAGACATTGCGTAGAGCATAAGACTGTCATTTGATATGGCAACAGCATAAATCTCCTTGAGTGTATCATAGTTATAATCGCCTATTACAAAAAATTGTCCTCTGGATAACCAATTACCATCAAGTGTTACCTGATTGATGAAGTCATTATTTTCATTAAAGATCTCAATATTTATAAAATCACCATAAATATTGAATTCTATTCTTTCCAGTGTCCCATCGTTGTTAATATCAGAGTACCGCTCACGGAAACTTGAATACAACTTTTCATCTTCCAGAGTAATCCTGAATGGATGCAGACCGATCCTGTCATCAAATATTATCAGGCCGATACCTATAAGCGTGAAAAACACGCAAAGAATAACTTCAACTGGTGATTTGAGAAGTGTGACATTGGTTCTGCCTGATAGTATGTTTCTGAATCTTACCATTTGTTAAGTGAAATGCACTATTCATTTACTGATTCCTGCATTCTCAATCTCAAGTAGCAGTAATGGATATATTTACTTCAAAAGTATTATTATTTATAAAAAACCAACACTTATATGAAATCTGCTCACCCAGAACTTACTGTTTTCCTGATCCTGTTTTTGTGCATGTTCACTGGTTGTGAGGATCAAAATGTTACTTCCATCGAGATTACCAATCCGGAAAAAGGAGATGTTTTTAATTCGGGCGAATATGTAACCATAAAGTGGGAGGCCACCGGGTCGGTATATGAGACATACTGCGTTGTTAATGGGGGAGTTGTCGGTCGGACCTCCGGAAGTGCGGGTTCATACAAATGGCGGGCGCGTAGTGATATGGTTGGAGGAATGACACCAATCAGCGCTCATGTTACGACCGCGAGCGGCAAAGAAGCTCAGCATACTATCATAGTCACCGTAAATCCATAGTAATAAACTAGTAAAGCTGTACTTAATGGATTACTAATTCTCTAATATCTAATGATTTATGAAAATTTATTATAGAGTATTAAGTATTATTTTAATAGCATTCTGTTTTTTCTCATGTGAAAAAGAACCTGATAGTCTAAATACATTTCAGGAAAAGTCAGATTATATTAAAACATTAGCAGATCTCTTCAATTCTGAGAATCAATCATCAGGTTTTATCAACGCCGTTGATAAGGTTCTGGATGATCTATCAGATAATAAAAGTATTGTAACATCTGGAGTATCCCTTGATAGCTCAAGTATTTGGTGGCAAACGCAAGACAATTTTTTGTTTTTCTTACAATTGAAGAAATTCACTGATTATAATGAAACCCTTGCTAATGATCATGAATTACTGAACACAAACAAGTTCGAAGCCAAGAGTGAGTCAAATGACAATATGCCGCACCATAAAAAGGCCTTGCTCCTATCGCCATCTTACTATGATTGGGCGTACACTGTACCTTTTAGCAGTGAAGAAAAAAAGGATATTAATTACTACTTCAAACAGAAACTAGAAGCTCAAGGCTTTGAGATCGAATATTATAGAAACGAACAGAGTAATCAATATAACATAACCATAGAAAATTACCAGAACTGGTATGATTATGGAGTAATTTCATTTAGTGGCCATGGTGATATGGCTGGAAATATTAATGCAATCAAATCTGGGATTAAACTTACTGCGGATTTTGTAATAGACCATTTTGATGATTTCGTTGATACAGTATATTCCTATTTTGGAGATGTTGAACATCCTGATCAATTAATAGTCGGGATCACCAACAAGTTCTTTGAAAAGTATTATCCACATGGCTTGGAGGATACTTTTATTCTGATGAGTGCTTGTAAGCAAGCACGTATGGGAATTGAGTTAATATATCCAAATAGCAATTCTGTTATGTGGGGCTGGAGTACATCAATGGCCCCCTTAGTAGGTGCCTGGAGAAGTACCAGGATATTAATTGATCAAATGCTTGATTATGGGAAAACTACTAAACAAGCGCTGGATTATTTGATTGAGAATGATTATCTAGAACATAGATATGAAATTTCCTCCAATGATATTGCTCAATTAGGAATATGTGGTTTGTCTAATTTGGATTTTAAGTTGACTGATGCAAATCGTGATAATCTTTCAGATGATGACTTCGAAAGCTATGATCTTGGCTCATTCCCAACAGAAGGCAATTGGTCAATAAAATACAATGGAGCAGGAAACCAGTATCAGTATATAACAGATGAGTATAGTTATAATGGTAGTAAGTCATTCAGATTACAGGGAGCACCCTCATGGAGTGCGAGGATAGTAAATCAACTCTCTGATACACCTGATATAGTATATTTTGAGGCTAGTTTTTATTCAGAGTCTGTTGAACATGAAGGAAGCTTCGGCCTTAGAAACCCGAATGTTGGTACATGGGGTACTGGAATATCTAATTGTAGTTTCTATGATGGATACATAAATGTGAATGGATATGATTTGTCAGAATACCTACCACAACAGTGGTACAAGGTTAAAGTGTTAACAAATCTGACTGATCAGACATTCTCAGCCTGGCTGGATGATGAGATAATTATAGAAGATCAAGCTTTTAATTATCCAGATGTAGACTATACACATTTCTATTTGGACGCAACGAATGATGGAACAAATATAGTATTCTATGATGATGTCAGAGTTTGGGAAAATTGAGGTCCCCTCATGATTGATTTATGTTATAGTGATCTCTATAGTTAGATATTATCTGAATATTATTAAAAACCGGGAACATATTGATTTATATGAATGATTTCTTAACAACTCAATACCATGAAACCAGGTTTAATTTTGCTTATAACTGTTTCCATTCTTATTATATTCAATAACGCTTGTGAAAAGGAAGAAAAAGATCTGGAGAAGCCGGAAGTATTGATACTCAACCCAGCACAATTATCCAAGATAAGAATTGACAGTACTTTTAAGGTAAATGTCGATGCCATGGATAACGTCGGAATAAGCCTGGTAGTACTATTGATAGATGGAGAAATGGCTGGTCGAGTTTTCAAACCACCTTACACATTTGAGATTAAAATGGGATCGTTGCAAAGTGGTCTGCACACACTTATGGCTAAAGCTTATGACATTTCAGATAATATTGGTATTTCAGAAGTAGTTAATATCGAAATTGTAGAAAAACCTCAAAACATATTAAAGGGTATAGTAACAAACAGTTTGAATGAACCCATTGAAGGAGCAGTTATATCTGTAAGTAAAAAGGGATTTAAATCTTCCTTCTTGACCACACCTTCATCATATGATATTTCTTCACAGGTAAACAAGAAGCTTTTATTTGATAATGCGGACAATAATAACTCCTTTAATTATGACTATGTTACTATATCAAAAAAATCAAGTCAGACAATAGACGAAGTCATAACTGATATTGACGGATACTACGAATTTATTGGCTTAACTACAGATGATTATGTGTTAACATGTGAAGCCAGTGGTTACTACTTTAAGGAAATTGAGGTTGTACAGAGTGAAGGCATTAGTGAATACGACTTAAAATTGGAGATGCTTGATGATCTGCAGATTAATGATATTCTGGTCACAGACCTGGAATACAAAATCAAGGTTGAATGGGAACCACTTGATATTCCATCTATAGAGGGTTATAACATCTATGAGAGGCATTTTTTCTATTATAGTTTAGAGGGTCGAGAAGACTCCAAATCCTTGTATCCTGTATTTTCAGTATGGAGTAAGGTAAATCTTTCACCAATAAATGGTTCAACATATGAGTTTGATGCTGAAGAGTATAATGGCAAATATGGTATATGCGTTGTCCCAGTCAATAAAGAAGGAACAGAAAGCAAAATTACAGACAATACTATTAAGCGGTATTTAGATTTGAAAGACAAGAAAAGGGGCATAATTTTATTTCGTGGTCTTTTTTACTTTCCTAATCCGATTTATATCCCAGATAGCTCACATGAAGTAGCTCTTCATATGAGATTTTATTATGGATTTATACCCTCTTCAACTATTGATAAATGGGATGTATATATTTCTGAGGACAGCTTTAATTGGGAAAAAATAGGAGGCATGGGTCTGGGCTCCGGTCAATCTGGTGGAATAATGGCCAAGGAGGATTATGGTTATTATCAATCCTTCTCATTAAATGATTATAAAGGAAAGAATGTCATCATAAAAACTGAACCTCAATTTGGAAATACAACAGGATTTGAACTAGAGACTTATATCCAGGAATACTCACAAGATGGAACTGATTTTGAGCCTCTACAGGATATTGGAAATACAACAACTGGCAACATTAGTTTTAATTCAAACCTTAATTATGGTTCAGTTGACGATATAGATGGCAATATTTACAGGACAATTCAAATTGGAGAACAAGAGTGGATGGCACAAAACCTGGCGACAACCAGGTTCAATGATGGAACGTATGTTCCATTGGTAACTGATCCAGCCATTTGGTCAAATTTATCGACACCTGGTTATTGTTATTATGAAAATGATGCCGCCAAATATGCAGAGACATATGGCGCTTTGTACAATTGGCACGCGGTAAATACAAAAAAACTATGCCCTGCTGGTTGGCATGTGCCTACTGATTCTGAATGGACAACACTAATAACTAATTTGGGTGGCGAAAATGAAGCCGGAGGAAAACTTAAAGAACAAGGAATATTGCACTGGGATAGCCCTAACATTGGGACAAACGAAACAGGATTTACGGCTTTACCAGACGGCCATAGAGGCAGTGATTATGGGGATTTCTTTTATGTTGGAAAAGTGGGAGACTTCTGGTCAGCTACAGAATCCTCTTCATTCAATGCATGGTTTCGTCGCATGGCATATTTAGACAACGGTGTGTTACGATGGGAAACTGACAAAAAATGTGGTTTCTCAGTACGTTGCCTGAAGGATTAGTTTACTTCCGGATTTGAACAAAAATGAAAGGCATGAGGATAAACCTCTACCTTATAATGAGCTAATGAATTATGAAAAGATTGATAACTTTTTTTGCGACTTTTTGCATTGTGTATGCCTTAGGCTCATGTGAAGATAATTGTAAACCAGCGACTGTATTGGTAATCAATCAATATAGTATGGACCTATACTTTACTATAGGTACAAATCAAGCAAGCATAGGATCTGGGAGCTCTAAGGAACTAACGGTCTGGAACCCTCAAATCTCATATGTTTACTGGAACGCAATGTGGGGTATCAGACAGCCCGACGGTTCTACAGATAGATATTTTGGATCTGGGGAACTATCCCTGAGATGTGGGGAATACAGAAAGCTTACACCTGACTACGATTATGTCACACACGAATGATTGTGCTTCATCGGGTAAATAGTATTTAATAAGCATTATATGCAACTTAGATATTGAATTATGAGAAAGACATTTTGTTTCACTTTACTGATACTGATTTGTTCGTCTGTATCTTCTCAGGTAGAACGTTATTGTTTGAGAGCCGGATATTCTCATGCAATGGGAGTTGTCGCATATGAATTTATGTATGGTAATGCTTACCACTTTGCATTGGGTGCACATATGGGAGTAATGCCTGCTTTCTATGAAGAAAATGATACCAGAACATATGGAGCAGCGTTTGGAGTTAGTGCATATACCAGAGGTGTCGAAAGTAGTGGATTTTATTTATATGGCGGCGCTTTGCTGAACGGCGCGTATTCTTATAGCTCAGCCTCCAATCTGATAGATGAGTACACTCTGTGGTCGTTCGGTTTAGGATATCGTCTTGCCTGGGATTTTATAGACGTAAAGGTTGGAGGCGGCTATGGTTTTAGTGCCATCTATAATAAACCGTGCCTTGACTTATCTATTGGTTTATCATTCTGATATTAATAGAGCAATGAAATACCTTTTATCAATAGTCTTGCTCCTCGGTCTTAGTGTAAATGGAATTGCACAAGATCTTTTGATAGTTGCTGAACCTGGGTTACGAGTGTATATTGACAATACCTTTAAGGGTTTCACTTCCGAAGAGCAAGACGGTATTTTGATAAAAAACGCCGGACTTGGGAAACACCTCTTAACCCTAAAAGACGGAGCTATGACAATTCATGAGGCGGCGATAAGTCTTGAGAATGGGACAACAGAGTATCTGTTGCCCTCTCTAATAAAAAACTCGACTTTTCCTAACAGCGAAGGTTACTATTTCACATCCTCATCAAGTGAGGTTGTACGCAGAGGTTTCAAGAAGGAAAGAGTGAATTATTATTGGGTCATTCGTGTTAAGGATGGCCCTTACAAACCTGGAGAACAAATATCAATAGAATTTTTTACAGTCAGTTTATATGCAGATCCGTCCCTTAATACTTTTTCACTTGATGAGTTTTATAAAGGTGTATTTTTAAAACACTCTTTGGGTAATCTGTCTTCTGCCGAGATGGATGAGTTCTTATTCAATGGCGTTATGAAACTGGAAAAGGACAGGTTAGAACTTCATATGCCATATCGTGTACCATTTGAGAAATACAGCCTGAGGGAGAATAAACTTGTAAAAGATTATGTTTATGGCGAAATCTCCGGAGAGGGAAAAGTGCATGAAGACAATCTGGGTTTTACTGTATTCATAAAAAAAACAGAAAACCTGAAGGAACAAGATAATTACAACAAAGAGTGGAGTTTTAGATTCGTGCACATGCCCGATAGAATGAACTAATATACATATCTCAAGATTGTAAATGAATGATAAGGGTCGCTTGCATCTTTTATGCTAAGGGACGGTCAGGGCCGCGGAAACGGGCCTGACACCCCCGCCGGATCTGAAACTTACGCATCACCGAAGTTACTCCCCCCGGCCACCTCCATACGGAACTGCTGCCGGCTTTAGTCAACAGGCCTGATGAACTTCATCAGCTCCCTGTCGTGGTTATGGACAATTCTGCATTCACTGTCAAAATACATCGTTGCACCGTTTTCCACAGTATAAGGTTCCCACGAAGGCAGCTGACCAGGCACATTGGGATCACCCGCCTTTGCAAAATTCAGCCATGCTGAGCTCATCTTTTCAGCTAATGCCCATGCTTCTTCCGATTCACCTGTCCAGTCAG
>CALBTS010000964.1 GCA_937968035.1 uncultured Methanomethylovorans sp. | reverse complement strand
CTGCACCGCTTTCGTTCTTATCAATTTCACTGATAATAGACATATGTCCAAATGTCATCCCCAAATTCTTTGGGCTATTTTTAGGAGTTTCGAGCATGATCGCGCCAAGTTTGGGTTCTTGACCATAAGTGAATGTGTTTCTCCCATCAGTAAAACTGCCTTCGCCAGTATACTTACCAGAGTACAAACCCTCACCTTGTTTGCCAGCCATACCAACCGGCATGTCTAAGCTGTTATGTTTTCTTTGATCATTTACAAATGAATAGCATTTGCTTTTACCAACGGTCGCATTTTCATTAATATTTAAATATTCAGTAGAGGGCTCGCTTAAACCATTTGCCTCTTCATTCGTTTCTTGCGAACTGGTTACATCTCCAGGCATTTCCGAGTCTAGGCCAGGTGCATAAACTGGTTTAGGGTCCCACGGCGGTCTTGGTAGTCCTTCATCGGGTATAGGAATCAGCCTCGGCGGCCAACCATACCCAAGTTTTTCCGCAATTTTCTGAACGAAACCTCCAATAAGATCAGCACCTTTAGTTATTAGGTCTACAAGGCTGATCCTATGAGTTGAGTCCTTTACCCCCGCTAGTTTTCTGTCCTCTACTTCGAAGACCTTTGCAATGTTATCCAGTTCGTTGGCGAATTTGATGATCTGGTCGTGAGAACTCAACAGGAGGTCCCGGACGGAATGATACCGCTGGCGAATGTTGTCAGCTTGATAGCCAGAAAACTTGCCGGGTCCCACAGCTTGCATTTGATTGTCTACTACACTAAATCCCTGGGCAATCTTCTTTGCACTTGATCGTAGTACTGAAGCTGACTCGCGTAATTGATTGGGTTTTACCAGAATATCCATCTGACCCCCTAGGATTTGATATTTAATTTGAATGGAATTTAAGCATTATTATACATAGTTATATTTTTAATGCAAGATAAAATGCCAATAGACTTAATTTAATCTTATTATCTGGATAACCAAGTGTTCCCACAATGTCTGTTTCTTGGTAAGGAAACAAGGTAATTAGAAAAATTATTCGTTAACTCTGTTTTTTTAAATGTTGGTGTAACATATTTTCTGTAAATTCCTG
>CALBTS010000963.1 GCA_937968035.1 uncultured Methanomethylovorans sp. | reverse complement strand
GATCGTATTCGGTGACTGGAGTTCAGACGTGTGCTCTTCCGATCTGGCCTTCCAGGATGCGATCGAACAGACTTTGGAATTAGAATTTTCAGCTTGTTCACGGTCCTGCTTTTTCAACAAATTGAGTGTGGTTAAAGATGCATTGAAATGGAAATTTAAAGCTTCTTTGCTTCTGGCTTGGCAATCAGTGAGTCCGGTAAACTGCTTGGCGTCTCGAAAGATAAACTCAATCTGAAAACGAGCTCGATACATATTAAAAATATCTACTGGATCCAGGGTCAAATCGGTTGAAAAAAATAAGGCATAACGATATTTTTTAGAATTTCGTTGATCCAGCAGATAAACGACTCTCAGGTTGCGTTTAAAATGGGGAGAATTCAGATCTGCAGTATACAGACTGACACCCGGTTCAATTTCACTGACCAATTGCCATTGAGAAAGGTCATCATATTTGACTTTGCCGTCATATTTTTTCTTGGCCCCTTTTCTTTTCTCATGTGGCCCCTTGTAGAGATAACGAAGATTTGCATCGTCTCTCAGACGGCCAACTTGATGAAAGCCCAGTCCGACAAGACCATCGATAAAGCGGGTTTTACTGTAAAACCCGTCAGTGGCAATATAAAGGATACAATGAGCACGCAGGTAATTCTGGTTACGTTGAATTTGCTGCAGGTAAAAATCAATTCGATTTTCCTCTTTTTTGCCAATTTCACTGCCGGAAGGTGTCTGCTCAACAGAAAGATTGTAGGCGGTATTATAGTCCAGATCAACAATTGCCAGAGATGAGATTTCCTGCCCTTTTTAGATTTGCCGGCAACCCCGCTCCAAAAATAGTCGATCCCATAGCTGTGTTTCCCACTTTTGGGTACAAACGAAGCATCAATTGCTGCCATCTTCTTGTTTGCTTCAGGTATGGTTTCCAAAATCAACCGGTGATTCAATTCGGTAAAATCGAATGGCTTTTTGAAGTTCCTTGAAAAACTTTTTTCATGGAGAATACTGTAACGACTCATGTTGCGGTAATTCATTCGGCCCCGGAGGATCATTATTGTTGAAAATAAGATCAACAAGAACTTCAGTTGCGGTTTAGGGATAGACATTTGAGATAAAATAAGTTTTATTGTCTCCATAGGGTTCTCCTTAGTTGATATGAAAATTTTACTTCGCAATAAAACTTTCTCAATTTTGGAGAACTCTTGTCTACCTTTTTTTACAAGACTACGCTAAAAACTGTCCGAACTATTGATTATCATGGTACATAGAAAATCAATCACCTTCTTTTTTTTGCCCTCTGGCTGGTCTGGTCAACCACCAGGGGGCGAACTTGTTTTAAGCTTTGACGGTTAGACCTGAACGAACCCGCTTTGCTTCTTTGATCTGTGCTTCCCTGGCTTGCTTTGCCATGTTGTAATACTCGTCCATATCCACCATGAGTTTCCCGGCTACTTTGAACAGCAGGGCAGGGTACTTTTTCGTTGAATGGTATTTGTAGGCGGTGTTTTGGTTTAAGGGGGATTCCTTGACAGGGAATAAGTTCATGATAGCTCCTTTGCGTTGGTTGTTACTCAATCTGTATATGATTATATTAAACTGTAATTGCGTCGTATAGAGAATTAATAAATTATTTCAGATATTTATATGCTGTAATTTAATTAATTGCGCTATTTTACCGTACTCTCATTTTTTACCGTCTAAAAATATCATTCCTGTTGGGTATCATCGCCTTGTCTTGCTGCCTGCTATAAGAGACAATGAGACATAAAATATAAAGATCTTGTAAACGAAACAAAATAACAATAGGCCTTAGGGCATGAATGCACAACCAAAAAAAAAA
>CALBTS010000962.1 GCA_937968035.1 uncultured Methanomethylovorans sp. | reverse complement strand
GCAGCATTTTGCTCCCCTTCCTTCTTCTGGCCTGCTGTTTCCCATGGAAATTTACTCATAGAGTCTCAACTTCAGATGTTTTTATTTTAAATTAACTAGTATGAATTATACATATATTTATATAAAACTTGTTGGTTGACAATTTACGTATTTGAGAGGAGTTTAACAGTTAGAAAGGGAAGGGGAAGTCAAAAACAAGAAACATGATCGCACTAAAAATAGATTAAAAGCAGGCGCACATGAAATTTGAGGGAATGGACGAGAGATAAAGGATGAAATTTGTGCTAGAAATTCATGTTGTTGTTACTCTGTGCGCCTATTCTGTGCATACGTTATCAAAATATATAAGGATTTTGCATTTTGTCCAAAGTGAATAAAGCGTAGGAGGAGATGGAAATTAATCATCATTATTATGATGAGCATGTGCATAGTGTGCAAGCACATACTGCAAAAAGATAAAAGAGAAGTGAGAACACTCAAATAGATCTTAGAAAAGGCACAGATCATAATTTGAATACTTTTGCTCCCGAAACGGAATACCTCACCAGGCCATCGATGTCTACTTTGCTCTCCTCAGCAAGCAATGAATCACATTCTGATCTGGTCTCGGGTCTTTCCGGCACAGCCGAGCAACATGTTACAGGCCTGACCGATATATTATACGAACCGATCTTTCTTGCAATATCAATTATATCCGCCTTATCAAGAGCTATCAGGGGATGGTAGAGTGGTATGGCAAGCCCGTAAAGTTCAGCGTACATATTTGCAGAGGTCTGGGAGGCTACCTGCCCTAAAGAGGAACCTGTGATGACCCCTGCAGCACCTTCACGCTTCATGATCTCATAGGCAACCCTGTACATGGTCCTTTTGCACAGTACACAGGTCTTGTTCCTGGAGCACTGCTCAACAAAAGCCTTCAGGGAACATCCATGTGGGATCTCATATATTTTGAACGGATGACCGGGAGCCCATTGCTGCAGCACCCTTATACTATCCAGTGCACGCTGCCTGGTAGAATCATCCGCAAAGGGTTCATTACTACAGTATACAGGGATGATCTCAACACCCCTTTTCATCATAAGCCAGGCAGCTACAGGGGAATCGATGCCACCGGATACAAGGGCAACCATTTTCCCCTGGGTGCCCAGCGGAAGACCACCCACACCCCTGGAGTTTTCCGTGAACACATAAGCTTCCTTCTGGCGTACCTCTACAAAAATTTCCTTATCCGGAGTAGTAAGATCCACTACCGGAGTTTTGCCTGCTGACAGCAAACGCTCCCACACAGCATCTCCGCATTTCAGTCCTACGTCCTGGGAAGAAAAATCATGATTGCCGGTCCTGCGGGCCCTTATGGCAAAGGAATCACCCTCCTCGATGAACCCTGCACCGATATCAGCACATTTTCGCGATATAGCATCAAGATCTGCATCAACAGCAGTTGCAAATGATGCGGACACCACACCAAACACATCAGCTGCCGCATTTGCAGCTGTTTCATCGGAAGTCTTGATAAAGATCCGTCCCCATTCCCGGCTCAGACCTGAATACTCCACACCACGCTGATCAAGCATAGCTGAGATATTCCTCATAAGGACCTTTTCATAGTGGTTCCTGACACCAGGACTCTTAAGCGCCAATTCCCCATATCTGACAATTACTATGTTGTTCATCGTCCCACTGTTCTCTGATGAGTTTGATATAACTAAGCCGTAAAGAAAATTCGATTCTATCCAAATATCAACATGCTTACCGTCTTATGACAAAGCCTGTAAATTCACCTGAAGCCTGTTTCCATTCAACCTCCAGTGAATCCACATGGGACATAGGAGGACCTGCTCTTAGCCTTTGCAAGAGTATTTCAACAGAGTCCTTAGGCCCTTCGGCCACGACCTGTACACAACCATCGGGAAGGTTACGGGCATAACCTGCAATACCAAGTTCCTGTGCAGTGTTCTTTGTGAACTGACGGAAAAAGACTCCCTGTACCCTCCCACATACATGGACTTCAGCAAGTACGCGTCCAATATCCATGAAAGGGTATTCAGGAACCATCTTATATGAACTTTGGCCTCGTTGAGAGCATCTTTGCAAGAGGCAGGCCCCGGTATGGCAAACCAGCAACCTCTGCCTGTATGCGGGAATCCAGTTCACCGATTGACATTTCAATGGTCTTCGGGCGATTGGCCTGGGATTCCGCCCTTATGGTCACATTAATTCTGCCGGTCTCGACCTCCTTGTCCCCGATGACCACCACATAAGGCACCCATTCGCGTCCTGCTTCACGTATACGCTTGCCCACAGTATCCTCCCTGTCATCGATATCCACGCGGCAATGCAGCTTCTCCGAAACCTGCTTTGCGAACTCCAGATGCTTCTCAGATACTGGAAGCACCCTTACCTGGGTAGGGGAAAGCCACACCGGAAGCATAGGCACCTCTCCGCGTTCGGCCCTCATGG
>CALBTS010000961.1 GCA_937968035.1 uncultured Methanomethylovorans sp. | reverse complement strand
TGAGCAGGGATCTCTCCAGGCTCCATGATCTCAAAATGGTAGCCATCTTTTTCCATACGTTTTACAGAATAGCGGAAATCTTTTCCTGCACTGCCCTCAAGGCTGAACTCTGAAAGCTGGACACGTGCTTCCTCTCCTATTTTGATCAAGGTAAGGCCAATGTCCAGATAATAGGGGATGTATTTCTCGCTTACTTCATAAAAAACGGTCCATCCCTGGTGCAGGTTTGCCATTTCGTGGAAATCCCATATCAGTTCTTTGATATTTTTGCTGTTCCCTATGGGATCGCCCATACAGACCCAGCTTTTTCCGGAAATCCCATACATAAGGAATGTATTTTTCGGCTCATCGAACAATACATACTTATCCTCAAGCAGAACGAGATTGCTGTTTGTGTCAGTACTTGTCCTGATAATTTCCTTCGTTTTAGCCATTTCTCCTTCATCAGGAAGTCTGAGGTCTTTGCTGGAACCTCCAAGCAGTCGCATGATCCCGAAGATAGCTAAAACTGCAGATATTCCTACAACAGATCTGAGGAACCTGGATACATGCATATTGGTTCCAAACTGCCACAAAAGTTCCTGCGAGTACTCCACATGTTCATGGGCAAAGATACCAAGCCATATGAAGCTTAGAACAACAACGGCAATAGCAATTATATTGTCCCTGCTGAAAGACTGGTTCAGCAGTGAAGACTTCCTGTAAAAATGCTTTCTTTGAGGCAATAACAGTAAAAATATGGCAAATAATATGCCTGATTCTATGTAGTTCAAACCTTTCAGGATCGAGAAGATACTGCCCAAGAACAGTATCGCTACTGATAGCAGATAAGCTCCATCGACCCTTTTCCACAAACCATTGGCCAGAATGAGAAGAAAGACCCCCAGCATACTGCTGAACAGGCTGGAAGACTCTATCAATGATAAAGGAACGATCTTTTCAATAATGCGCATGCCTTCCATCTGAGGAGGCAGGGCTTCGGAAAAAAGAAGCAATATCCCCGCAAAGAAAATAAGCACAGCGAATACCTGGGGTGTGAATGCAGCGACTGTCAGATATGTTTTTTTGTGCAGATTGATCAGTATCTCCTTCCTCGCATTGAACTCGCTATATGAAAGGACTATCAATCCCGCCAGGAAAGGTGTGAGATAATACACGATCCTGAACATTACAAGAGCAACAATGACAGTTTCAAGAGCTAAATGGGGAGCAAGTGCAAGGAGCATGAGCGCTTCGAAAGCTCCCAGCCCCCCGGGGATCGTAGTAATATAGGCAATTGTCTGTGCTGCTAAGAACATTGCCATGAAATATGGAAAAGATATCTCACCACTATGAGCGAGCAAGAAATATAATGCGCTGCCTGCAAAGATAGAATCCAGAGATGAAATGAGGATCTGTAGAAGAGCAGTCCTTACATCAGGGAATCGGATCTCATAGCCTTTTAAGCTGAATGTCCTATGCTGCAGGCACAGCACCAGATAACCAATAAGGAAGGACAATAAACAGACACCTAAGACCTTCAACATGATCTCATAAAAAACAAGGGACTCGGGAAGATCTATCGGATAGAAACTTAATAGCGATCCGCCTACAAAGCATACGCCAAGCCAGAATGTTATACTGCAGAATGTTATGGTCTTGCCTATTTGCAGCAGTGTCAGACCATAGGCAGAATATGACCTGTAACGCAGTGAGCCACCCGTAAGAGGATTGAATCCAATGCTATAACTGATGGACGTGCTTGTAAAAGAAGACCTGAGGATATCCTTGTATGAAACAGATTGGCCTATGTATCGCATGGCCAGGAAATCATAGCCGAGAAGAGCGATGTAACTCAACAAAGTGAAAGCAGAAGCAAATAACACACTCCACAGCTCAATGTCTGTGAAACTCACCTGGATTTCATTTAGTTGCAGGGGCTGAAGACCCCTGTCCAAAACCCATAGTGAAAGCGCAAAAATGGCAATTGGCAGTAAATAGCTGATCTTATTTAGTATTTCCTGCGCGTGATTATTTTTTCTATTACCCAATATAATTCACCTGAAATAAATACCTCTATATTAATCATGCTATTTGATATTAACTCAGGTTTTGAGCGCGAATAGAACATTTTTGGAATACTTAAGAGAATCCTGAGCAGCCTCATGATTTTTATTTCTAAGGATCTTAGGTTGAGATTTACCCTTTAAAGATAAATGTTTTAGGCTCCCAGATGAATCTTTCAGAAAATTGCACATTGATACAGCAGGTGACAATCTAATGGATCATGTGCTCATGCGGCTGTATATCCCTGGTTCACAATATATGCTTTTGGAGGTTTTATGCCTCTTTTATAGAACTCGTTCCATGTTCTCCGGGTTACATCGGACCTGAATACGAATTCATCCCTGAGGTCATTCACATATGCCCTTGCTTTCAGACCTTTGTAGAAAGGATAGTCGTTCAGGAGAATAACAACCGGTCTTGTCGGGGATATATATACGTATCTTGAAGTAACGACTGCTTCCCTCAATATCTTCATCGCCAGGTCTACGTCAGAATCGTTCTCAATGTAAATATCCAGCGTTGCCATCATTTCTGAACTGCCTGAATTGCCGCTTGCCACACTTTCAGTGAATACCAGATTGTTCGGAGCCGATACGAGATTGTCATCAGGTGTTACAAGACGGGTAGCTCTGAGGCCTATATCCTTGACCTCTCCATAATAGTTACCCATCTGGATCCTGTCTCCAACCTGATATGTTTTTTCCATTAC
>CALBTS010000960.1 GCA_937968035.1 uncultured Methanomethylovorans sp. | reverse complement strand
AGATCGTATTCGGTGACTGGAGTTCAGACGTGTGCTCTTCCGATCTAATACTCAGTAAAGAGCAGTTCCCAGGCTTCATTGATCTCCCTTCGAGAAGCATTCCCATAGATTACCAGACGGCCAAGGTTTTTATTGACAAGGGCATCAATGAAAACATCAAGGGGTGTTTGACTGCAGCGGGTGTATAAATTCGATAGGTGTTTGTTTCGATGCTTCCGGGTTATCAATTGCCATAAAGCCGAAAGTCCCTTCCTGATGCCGGAAGATAAAAACTTCAGTATTCTCCTTAGCAGCCCACTTGATGGCAATTTGTTTGATGTTGTCATAATTCAACCTTTCAATGCTTTGTTTCATGCACCCGCAGCTCATAGGCCTGTCAATTCATTAATTGCAGTCATCAATTCCGGGAAGAAAACATCCTGATTGTAATACTCCTGGTTGGATGGAGTAAGTCCGTATATCTCTTCTCCGTAATTTTTCTCAAGTTCGTACAAGTCCATAGCAAGGATTTCGAACTCCGAAGAATCAACATCCAACTGGAAAGACTCGTGAAAAGCTCCGGTATCATAAAGCATGATCGGACCAGCAGGTTTTCCAAACATTGTAACCGAGGTGTAAGAGTAGTCCGGCATCTTAGTTCTGTCGGCTCTGATTCCATGCAACAGCTGCTCACGGTTAAGATTGAGCATTGACTCTCCTGTCCTGCCGATAGCAGAAAGAGCTTCCCTCTGAACATCAAGTTCAGATAACACTTCAATCAGATCCAGGGCTGTAGTCATTACTTAGGATTTTTCAGGTTCTCGATCTCCTTTTTCAACCGACCATTCTCACACATTACATCGTTGAGTTTCTTGCTTTGCTCTTCAAACTTGGTGGTGAGCTCATCAAGCCTGTCCCTTAGATCAGAATTCTCCTTTTTGAGCATGCTGATGTTATCGTTGTAGATCCTCAGCTGAGCATTCAGATTTTCGGCTGCTTCCTTCCAGATATCCACAGCCTTACCCAGGTTCTCAATCACTTGGGTTTGTGCCCGGGTCTCTTCAAGTTTGGCCTGAGCTTCTACCAAGCGAGCATCCGCATTGTTTTTCCTGCGGCCAAAGATCCACCCTCCAACACCGGTTGCAATGCTGGAAACAAAAAGTATCAGTAAGTTCTCAAAAGTGTTCATTAGAATTTGAAGTAAGTTTCAGGATTAACCCAGTTTCCGTTTTGCTTGACAGTGAAGTGCAGATGAGCGCCAGTACTGGCACCTGTATTGCCACATTTCGCAATTACATCTCCCATATTGACAATATCGCCAACTTTCTTAAGCTGTTGATCCAGATGAGCGAAACCAAAGCGGATTCCGGTACGGCCGATCATGGCCATACATTTTCCACCTTTCTCATGTGTCCATACTTCAGAGATTCTCCCGGAATCAGGAGCGACAATATCAGTCCCAATCGGAGCTGCAATGTCAATTCCATTATGGAATGACCCAATTTTGCCAGTGATAGGATGTTTTCTCGGTCCAAACCTACTGGTTATCCTTCCGTTCATCGGTTTTTGAAAGTTCATCTGCCTGTCTTTTTGCGAGTTTATAGAGTGATTTTAGTTGAGCCTTACGGACTTTTTGTTCCCGTGCCAGGTAAAGTTTAGAGTCGTAAGCCTCCACGAATTCCTTTTCAGATGAAAAGGAAAGGACGTGGGCTACGTTCACCGAAGCCCCGTCCATCTTGATAAAAACGTCCTTTCCCATGACAACCTCCTAATTAGGATAAAGTAGCTTTCAGAATCCCGGCTTCATATCCGTTCTCAGGATATCCTCCCACATTGGCAGCGGCCAACACAGAAGGGGCAGCCAGGGTGATTACATGCTCACCGGTACCGGTAAAGCTCACATCCCAACCACCAGCAGCTTCATTCTTGGCCACAGAAGTCACCGTTACCGGAGCTCCATTCTTTGTGACCTTCCAGAGTTCACCAGCTGCCAGGGCATCGCCAAAGGCATCATAGATATCCACCTTGTCACATGCCGTCCGGATGCCGACGGTAACCTGGCCGGAAGCAACAGCAAGCTGAACCAGTTCCAGATCGATCAAGCCTTTTACAGCCTCCTCGATATCCTGGTCCACCTTCACGAATGCAACCTTCTCATTGAACTCCTCGGGCTTTGCCAAAGCAAACCTGACATTGAAGATTGCAGCGTTACTTGCATCGTTGGCTTTGAAGGGCTTGGCATAGAAGAAATCCATCGTGAAACCGGTGATTCCACCTTCCACTCTGGTACCGTAGATAACGTTACTCGAATCGACAAACAGGACTTTCTTGTTTGCTTTGTTGAATGACCTCAGCTTGTTATTCAGGCAAAGGCCACCCTTCACGATCCGGAACATCCAGTCATACTTACCCTCTTTTACGACCTGTTTGGAGCCATAACCGAGGGTTGCAATAGTCTCCTCTTCGGAGTTGTCAGTGATTTCTTCAAAGCGAAAGATGGGGTGGATCCGGTCGCGACCGGTAGCGAGGGTAAGCTCCTGGAGCTTCGTAATGATGTCCGGGATATCGGCATCTTCAATGATGGTTGATTTGTCAATCAGGATCGCCCCGATAAACTTATCAGGAGCAAAATCACATCCGGGGACTCCGGTATTTGCTCCCAAGACAAGGACACAACCAGGATTATTTAATTCAGCCATTGATTAGCATTTAATTGGTTTGACATTCAGTGATAAATTCTTGATTTCGATACAGTCCACAAAGTCGTTGAAGACATTGCCCTGATTCCCATACAGTCCATTCCTGCCCCAGAAAAGCCGGTCAACTTTGATGTGCTTTACCTGCTTTATCGTTGATTCATTGAAGTAACCTGACCTGGCAATTACTCTGATCAATTCTTCATAAATCGGATATAGGTAAGGCCTGAATGATGCATCATACCTCTCAGGAGCTTTCATCTTATTATTCGTCAACACTGCGATGATCATCTGAAGCTTTACTTTGGTGAAGTCCCCCGATTTATCCTCTTCGAAGTCCTGGAATAGAGCCACGAGGGGATATTTACCTGCAGATGCAGTCGGGTTCTTGGTCATTTCAGTAAGGCTATCAGTGATCTCCTTCGGATGTCCATGCATGTAATTCAAGGACATGCCAAGGCTTACGGAGGCTTTTTCCGTAATGGCTTTGAAGATGTCGATGATTACAGGTGAATTCATATTCCAAAAGTGTTGACGGGTGAAAGCGTATATTCATGCTCCAGGTCAAATTCAGGGTATGCTTCAGCATTCTCAACCACCCAGTTAAAAACAGCCCTACCCTTCCGGACGGCATCATTGTATGCCCGGGCCATTTTATCAGTGTTGAGCACGACATTGGCATTCTCAGCAGTGGATTCAATTTCCCCAAGTCCGGAGCTGGTGGATAGACGGTCTCTGTAGAAATGATAGTACACATAGCCTGCAATAGCAGACTCTTTCCTGGTAGTATTCACCAGTTTTAACTTCAGGTCTACCCACCTTTGTTCCGGAGTTTCTGCAGAAATACCCGTCTGAAAAGCAGCAGACAAGTCAGGGCCGAGAACCTCATCGAGGAACTCCGGTTCATACTTACCAATGAACCGGTTCAGTTCCTCAACATTCCCTGCCGGAATTGGACCCACTCCTGTGAGGTTTGGGACGAGAATTTCTCCAACGAAAAAGGACTGATCAATCAGCATGGTTACTCGGCTTTCTTGGCTTTCTTGGAATCCTCAGCCCAGCCTTTCTTTTTCAGCAATTCTGCCTGAGTAGGGTGCACTTCATATTCCTGGCCGGGAACCATGTGCTTTGCTTTTTCGGTAGCAACGATCTTCACTTTCTCAGTGAGCTTGATCGCTTTCTTTTCTTTTGCCATGTTTAGGTTGTTAATTAAAGTGAGGTTAAAAGGGAAAGTCGTATCGCCTGAGAGGTTCACTTACGGGGTCACCGGTTCTTCGATGGCAGCCTTGATGGTCGCAAAATCTCCATACAGGAAGGCGCTCTTCTGGTGCTCCTTGATATAGGACATAAGCCTCTTTTCACCCAGGACGGTAACAAGGTTCTTGGTGAAGTCATCATTCTCCCAACCAAGGGTAATCTCGAAGGCGATATAATCCCGGATGTTGAGCTTGGTCCAGTCTCCCAAGAGGAATTTGCCAACGGCAACGGTGTTGGATTCAACTACCCGGATGCCTGAGATCACAGTGCCATCGGCTGTCGAGAAAGGAGGCAGGATGTAATGACCATCAGATGCCTTGGTAAGCTCCATATTGGCCTTATCAATCGGGTTGACAAAAACCACATTCGGAATCTGGTTCAGGGTAAAAAGCTGGGTGATTGCAGCCTTGATAGCATCAAAGTTGTTAGCCTCCTTGGTAAGAACCGTGGTAAGAACATAGGTGGTGGACTGCTGGATCACCCCGAGGAGGTTATCTCCCAAGCCATCACCATTCAGAAGGTCACTTTCTTCCTTGATGTCAACAACCTCAAGAATTTCACTCCTGAGCTCAGCGACAAAATTGGGGATATCCTGCAGGGTCTCAGTTGTGAACTTAGCTCCAACTGCAATCTTCTTGGCTTTGGAATCCCGGGTCCTGACCTGGAAACTGATCATTGGTTTCAGTTCACCTTCACCGATGAATTCAGCATCACCCTGTTCATTGTATTTCTCCGCCCACACATGAAGGGGACTGGAGGTGGTAGCAACAGAAGCATACTGCCTGAGGAACCTGGCATTTCTGGGAGCCCTGTCCCAGGTGCTGTCCATGGTCGGCATAGGGATGTAGGCGCTTGCCGGGTTAACAGCGTTTGCAGTAGTAATCGGCACGTTTGCAGCCTTCAGCTCAAGCTTCAGCTTCTGTCCGGGTGCGGCCTTAATGGCATCCATCATGCTCTTATCCTTGATCTGATCCTTGATCTGCTCTTCGAATGATTTGAATACCGGCAGTTTGCTTCCGGCATCCTTAAGAGCGACAATCTCCAGGCCCTGTTTTTCGATGACATCATTAAGCTTTTTAAACTCCTCATCAGATCGGAAGAGCACACGTCTGAACTCCAGTCACCGAATACGATCT